>NZ_VMML01000019.1:0-16630 GCF_013277175.1 Streptococcus sp. 3167
AGTTATAATCGCTTTCATAAGCAAACTCCAATTCTTCTTAAAATAAGAAACCTGAACATTAAACAGGATTCTTTTCAAATAGTATAGCATAATTCCAACTAAAATACTCAAAAACGCCTGCTTACGAAGTTGTTCTTAAGCAAAAAACAATTTCGTAAACAAGCGTCTACTATCCCAACTTATGATGAGTGTTCCCGCTAGGACCGAAATCCTAGCGGTAGACCAGAGCTAGACTAAGAGCACAAGACTCCATCATCATAACACTCAACAAAATTGATGATTTTATACTAATTCGATGATTGCCATTGGCGCTGCATCACCACGACGTGGTTCAGTTTTAAGGATACGAGTGTATCCACCGTTACGTTCAGCATAACGAGGTGCGATTTCTGAGAACAATTTTTGAAGTGCTGTAGTAGAAGTGTACTTGTCAGTTGCTTCATCATAGTTTTCAGATGCGATTTCATTACGTACGAAAGCAGCTGCTTGACGACGTGCATGCAAATCACCACGTTTACCTAGAGTAATCATTTTTTCAACAGTTTTACGGATTTCTTTAGCACGAGCTTCAGTTGTCACGATTGATTCGTTGATCAAAAGGTCAGTTGTCAAATCGCGAAGCATTGCTTTACGTTGTGAGCTAGTGCGTCCTAGTTTACGGTAAGCCATGTATTCCTCCTTTATTTATCTTTTAATCCAAGACCCAAATCAATGAGTTTGAGTTTCACTTCTTCCAAACTCTTGCGTCCAAGATTTCGTACTTTCATCATCTCTGCTTCAGATTTTTCTGTCAAATCATGCACAGTATTGATACCGGCACGTTTCAAACAGTTGTATGAACGCACAGACAAGTCCAGTTCCTCAATCGTACGATCCAAAATACGATCGTCAGATTCAGTATCAGCTTCTTTCATCACTTCAGTTGACTTAGCAATCTCAGTAAGATTTGTAAACAAATCAAGATGTTCTGTCAAAATACGTGCTGAAAGCCCTAAAGCATCTTCTGGAATAATTGTTCCATTTGTCAAGATTTCAAGGGTTAGTTTGTCAAATCCATCATTGCTACCTACACGAGCAGGTTCCACTTGATAGTTGACTTTTGTAACTGGTGTATAAATAGAATCTACAGCAAGTGTTCCAACTGGTGCATTATCTTTTTTATTTTCATCAGCAGGTACATATCCACGACCACTGTTAACAGTCATAGTCGCTTTTAGAGAAGAACCTTCACCGATTGTAAAGAGATAATGATCTGGATTTACAATTTCAATATCGCTATCTGTCAAAATGTCACCAGCTGTTACTTCAGCAGGGCCTTCAACATCTAGTTCGATGATTTTTTCGTCTTCAACGTACGATTTCACTGCAATTCCTTTAATGTTCAGAATGATTTGCATCACGTCTTCACGAACACCTGGAACTGTGTCAAACTCATGTAACACACCATCAATATTGATAGATGTCACAGCTGCTCCTGGTAGAGAAGCTAGAAGTACACGACGAAGAGAGTTACCAAGAGTTGTACCGTAGCCACGTTCAAGTGGTTCGATTACAAACTTGCCATAATCTTTATTTTCATCAATTTTTGTTATATTTGGTTTTTCAAACTCGATCATTTAGTTACTCCCTCTTAAACGAAAAGCAGTGTAATGCGATGATTATACACGGCGACGTTTTGGAGGACGAGCACCATTGTGTGGCACTGGAGTCACATCACGAATTGCTGTTACTTCAAGACCAGCGGCAGCAAGCGCACGAATAGCTGACTCACGACCAGAACCTGGACCTTTTACAGTAACTTCAACTGATTTAAGACCGTGTTCTTGTGCAGATTTAGCAGCAGCTTCAGAAGCCATTTGAGCAGCGAATGGTGTAGATTTACGAGAACCTTTGAAACCAAGAGCACCAGCTGATGACCAAGCAATTGCATTACCATGCACATCAGTAATCATAACAATAGTGTTATTAAATGTAGCGTGAATATGAGCAATACCAGATTCGATATTCTTTTTCACACGACGTTTACGTGTTGGTTTAGCCAAGACTTTTACCTCCTATATTATTTTTTCTTACCAGCAATCGCAACAGCTTTACCTTTACGAGTGCGAGCGTTGTTTTTAGTGTTTTGTCCACGGACAGGAAGTCCACGACGGTGACGGATACCACGGTATGAACCGATTTCCATCAAACGTTTGATGTTCAAGTTTACTTCACGACGAAGGTCACCTTCAACTTTGATTGCATCCACTTCACGACGGATAGCATCTTCTTGATCTGATGTAAGATCACGTACACGAACATCTTCTGAGATTCCAGCAGCAGCCAAAATTTTCTTAGATGTTGCAAGTCCGATACCATAAACATAAGTCAATGAGATTACTACGCGTTTGTCATTTGGAATGTCAACTCCAGCAATACGAGCCATGTTTTCTCCTTTCTATCTTATCCTTGACGTTGTTTGTGTTTTGGATTTGCTGGGCAAATTACCATAACACGACCATTACGACGAATAACTTTACAGTATTCGCAAATTGGTTTGACCGATGGTCTTACTTTCATTTCTTATCCCTCCAAGTTTTTCGATTATTTAAAGCGGTAAGTGATACGTCCACGTGTCAAGTCATATGGACTCATTTCGACAGTAACACGATCTCCCGCTAAAATACGAATATAGTTTTTACGAATTTTACCAGAAACTGTTGCTAAAATCTGATGTCCATTTTCAAGTTCAACCGTAAACATTGCATTCGGCATTGTATCAACTACTTTGCCTTCAACTTCAATCACATCGTCTTTTGCCACGCAAAAGCACCTCCATAAATTTCGATTCGATGCCTCTAGACACAGAGACAACAATTATAAGTCAGACTATCTCAGTATAACATTTGTAGCGGATTTTTGCAAGTGTGAAAAACGCTTTATTTCAAATTTGTCAATACTTTTTCGATATCTGAGAAGACATCGTTAATATCTTGATTACCTTCGATGTCATGAACCAAACCTTTGGCACGGTAGTGAGCAATGATTGGTTCTCCTTGNNTTATCATCTTCACGTTGGTAGTAATCTTCTTCTTTATAGTCAACTGGTGGGTTAAAGACCTTGTGGAAAGTTTCCCCAGTTACGCGGTGGATGATACGACCACTCAAACGTTCTAAGAGGCTATCTGGATTTACTTCAATGTTGATGACACCTTCTAGTTCAATGCCAAGTTCAGCCAATGTTTTGTCCAAGGCATGAGCTTGTTCGATTGTACGTGGGTAACCATCCAATAAGAATCCTGTTTCTTTAATATCATCTTGTGAAAGACGTTCTTTTACGATTCCATTTGTAACTTCATCAGGAACCAATTCACCCTTGTCAATGTATGACTTAGCAAGAACACCCATTTCAGTTTGATTTGCTATTGCAGCGCGGAACATATCACCTGTTGAGATATGTGCAACATGGAATTGTTCTACGATTTTTGCTGCTTGAGTTCCCTTACCTGCACCAGGTAAGCCCATAATCAAAAGATTCATGATCTGATCTCCTTATTTTATTTTTAAATAGAAGCAAAAATTCTTTTCACCCCTATTTAAAAACAAAATAGAAGAGGGGAGACCAAACTCTCACAAATGTTAGAGTTTAAACCTCCACTCCCTCAGCATTTACTGCTTCATACTCAATGAAAATCNNAAAGCACTGCTTTGAGGTTGCAGATAAAGCTGACGTGGTTTGAATTTGATTTTCGAAGAGTATCAGTAAATACTTTTATTCTGTTCTATCCATGAAACCAACATACTTACGTTTCAATAGGTAACCTTCCAATTGTTTGATTCCTTCGATACCTGTAGAGATAATGATCAAGAGACTTGTTCCCCCAAAGGCAACAACATCAGAAAGACCAAATATATCTTTAGCTGCAATCGGCAAAATGGAAATCACACCAAGGAAGAGGGAACCAACCGTTGCAAGACGACGAAGAAGTTTAGACATATATTCTTCTGTACCTTTACCAGGACGAACTCCATGGATATAGGCACCGCTCTTTTGTAGGTTCTCTGCCGCTTTTTCAGGATTAATCTGTACAAACGTATAGAAGAATGTAAAGAGAATAATCAACAAAGCATACATGGCAATACCAGTTGGAGAAGTGGTTGCCAGCATTTCTTGTGCTACCCTTACCCAAGCCCAATCATGACCTGTAGCGCTCAAAAACTGAAGAATCGCCGCAGGCGCTGCAGTAATGGAACTGGCAAAGATAACAGGAATAACTCCAGCAGGGTTTACCTTCAATGGAAGGTAAGAGCTGGATGGAGCACCTTGTGCAACCTTAGTATATTGGATTGGAATTTTGTATTCTGCTTGTTGAACATAAGTTGTAAAGTAAATGATCAACAATACAGTAATAATCAAAATGATTACGAAAATGATAGATGAAGTGATACGGCTACTTGGGACGTTCACAAAGTAGTCCACATAGATGCCCTGAATCATCTCTGGAATTGAGGCAACAATCCCGGCAAAGATAATCATAGAAACACCATTTCCGTATCCCTTATCTGTAATTTGCTCTCCCAACCAAGTGACAATCATACTACCAGCTGTTAAGATGATACCAATCGTCAGAAAAACTTGGGGAGTTAAAGCAGTTTTAATCAATTGAGCTCCAGCCAAGGTATTAAAACCAGCTGTAATCCCGATAGATTGCACAAAGGCTAGACCAAGGGCAATATAACGAGTAGCTTGGTTCAATTTTCTTCGACCTACTTCCCCTTGTTTTCCCCACTCTACAAATTTCGGTAAAATATCCATTTGTAAGAGTTGGACAACGATAGAAGCAGTAATATAGGGACTAACTCCTAGGGCAAAAATCGAAAAGTTTTTTAGGGCATTCCCCGACACCAAGCTCAACATGTTTAAGAAGGATAATCCACTTAAAGCATTCAAGCTATTGGCATTCACACCAGGAACTGTAATGCTAGTTCCGATACGAAAGACCAAAACGATAAAAATTGTAAATAAAATTTTTGATCGAACCTGCTTGACTTTAAGAGCTTCTCTTAATAATTTAAAAAACATAGGTCACCTCTCTTAGATGACTTCTACTGAACCACCTTTAGCAGTGATAGCTTCTTCAGCTGATTTAGAGAATTTAGCTGCTTTCACAGTCAATTTCTTAATCAACTCACCGTTACCAAGAATTTTAATACCTGACTTTTCAGCTTTAACAATTCCTGCTTCGATAAGAACAACTGGAGTTACTTCAGCACCATCTTCAAAGACGTTCAATTGGTCAAGGTTCACAATTGCGTATTCTTTAGCGTTGATGTTAGTGAATCCACGTTTTGGAAGACGACGGAACAATGGAGTTTGTCCACCTTCAAAACCAAGGCGAACTCCGCCACCGCTACGAGCTTTTTGACCTTTTTGACCACGACCAGATGTTTTACCGTTACCTGATGAAGTACCACGACCAACGCGGTTACGTACTTTACGAGAACCTTCTGCAGGTTTCAATTCATGAAGTTTCATTTTTATTTTCTCCTCTTTTGTAAAATGCTAGCGCCGATAAGGGAGAAAAGGTTGTCTCCCCCATCAACTCGCCTATACGACGTCATCATAGATGACTATATCTAGTTTTAGGGGATGGTATAGTGCACATCCCCTAAAAATTCATTAGTTTACTTCTTCAACTGTTACCAAGTGAGATACTGCAGTGATCATACCACGGATAGCAGCGTTATCTTCTTTAATAACAGAGCTGTTCAATTTGCCAAGTCCAAGTGCTACAACAGTTTTACGTTGTGATGGAATGCGTCCGATTGGAGACTTAGTCAAAGTAATTTTAATTTGAGCCATTTTATCCCCTTTCTTATGCCAAATCAGAAACTGAAATACCACGAAGGGCAGCAACTTCTTCAGCGCGTTTCAATTGTTTCAAACCTTCAACAGTTGCACGAACAATGTTGATTGGAGTGTTAGAACCA
Organism: Streptococcus sp. 3167; assembly: GCF_013277175.1. NCBI lineage: Bacteria > Bacillati > Bacillota > Bacilli > Lactobacillales > Streptococcaceae > Streptococcus > Streptococcus sp. 3167. Next base: position 5,971 of record NZ_VMML01000019.1, read on the forward strand.
AGTGATTTAGATGTAATATCTGCCACACCTGCCAATTCCACAACGGCACGAACTGCACCACCAGCGGCAACTCCAGAACCTTCTACAGCAGGTTTCAACAATACTTTAGCTCCACCGAATTCTGAAAGAACTTCGTGTGGGATTGTTGTTCCAACCATAGGAACTTCGATCAAGTTTTTCTTAGCATCATCTACTGCTTTACGGATTGCTTCTGGAACTTCTTGAGCTTTACCAGTACCAAATCCTACGCGACCGTTGTGGTCACCAACAACAACAAGAGCTGCGAAACGAAGACGACGTCCACCTTTAACAACTTTTGTAACACGATTGACAGCAACTACGCGTTCTTCTAATTCAACTGCATTGTCTTTAAATGCCATTTTCTAGTGTCCTCCTATTAGAATTTCAATCCGTTTTCACGAGCTGCATCAGCCAAAGCTTTCACACGTCCGTGATATAGATATCCACCGCGGTCGAACACCACTTCTGAAATACCTTTAGCGTTTGCACGTTCTGCAACGAGTTTACCGACAGCAACAGCTTGTTCAGTTTTAGTTCCTTTTGAAACTTCTTTATCAAGAGTTGAAGCACTTGCGAGCGTTACACCCGCTACGTCATCAATCACTTGAGCGTAGATGCCTGTATTAGAACGGAATACGTTCAAACGTGGGCGATCAGCAGTTCCAGAGAGTTTTCCGCGAACGCGACGGTGGCGTTTTTGGCGGAGTTTGTTTTTATCTGGTTTTGAAATCACAGTTTTCACCTCTTTAGTTTTAAATCGTGTGCTATGCACAAAGTTGGAAAATAGGTTGGTGGTTGAGAATCAACCACTCAACATTATTTACCTGTTTTACCTTCTTTACGGCGAACGAATTCACCAACGTAACGGATACCTTTACCTTTATATGGTTCTGGTGAACGAAGGCTACGTACGTAAGCAGCTGTTTGACCAACTACTTCTTTTGAAATTCCGCTAACAACGATTGTTGTTGGGTTTGGAAGTTCAAAAGTAATTCCTTCTGGAGCTTCAACTTCGTCTGGATGAGATTTACCAACAGCCAAAACAAGTTTAGATCCTTGAAGTTGTGCACGGTAACCAACCCCGCGCATTTCAAGTTCTTTCTTGAATCCTTCTGATACACCAACAACCATGTTGTTCAAAAGGGCACGAGTAGTTCCGTGGATAGTTTTCATTTCTTTTGAATCGTTTGGACGGTGAAGAGTTACTTCAGTACCTTCCACACGGATTTCAATATCTTTTGAGAACTCACGAGTAAGTTCTCCTTTAGGTCCTTTTACAGTTACAAGGTTGTCATTGTTAGTGATTTCAACACCAGCAGGCAACACGATAACTTTATTACCAATACGTGACATGTTTATTTTCTCCTGTTAAATTGTCAGGCCAGAACGGCCAGTTTTCACGGGGCTAAATCGATTTCTCGATTTAAAGGAACATTTAGGTTTCAATTTCAAAGTGAATCTAGGCATCGTCTCGCAGGCATAACTTTGGGTTAGGCAAGAGACGATAACGAAGAGTCACAAAGAAATTGGGAGCTAAATATTAGCAAACGTAAGCGATAACCTCACCACCAACATTCTTTTGGCGTGCTTCTTTATCAGTAAGCAAACCTTCAGAAGTTGAAAGGATAGCAATTCCAAGTCCGTTAAGAACTTTTGGAAGGTCTTCACGTTTTTTGTAGACACGAAGTCCTGGTTTAGAAATACGTTTCAAGTTAGTGATAACTTTTTCACCGTTTGGTCCGTATTTAAGAAATACACGGATGATGCCTTGTTTGTCATCTTCGATGATTTCAACGTTTTTTACAAAACCTTCGCGTTTAAGGATTTCAGCAATCCCTTTTTTGATGTTTGATGCAGGTACTTCAAGTACTTCGTGTTTAGCTTGGTTAGCGTTACGAATACGAGTTAGGAAGTCTGCGATTGGGTCAGTCATAACCATTTTGTTTTTCTCCTCTTACTAGTAGTTTGCAAGTTGCACTTGCTAGTTAATACATGATACAAAGAGCGTAACAGCAAGAGCAAAAATAGGCAATTTGATGCAGGAGCGATGCTCCAAAGAAAATTGGTCTTTTTTTGCCAAAGCCGTAGCTCGTGTTCAAATTGGCTAGCCCAACTGAACCCGGGCTAAACTCTGTGTGAAAAAGATAAACTTTCCTAGAAACCTCAGTTTCTTCGTCAAGTTTCCTATTTTCACTTAGAGTTTTGACGCCCTTGATATCTTAAATTACCAAGATGCTTTTGTTACACCAGGAATTTGACCTTTATGCGCAAGTTCGCGAAAAGCGATACGACTCAGACCAAATTTGCGGTAAACTGAATGTGGGCGCCCCGTAACTCTACAACGATTATGTAAACGAGTCGGTGAGGCGTTGCGAGGTAATTTAGATAAACCTTCATAGTCCCCTGCTGCCTTTAATGCAGCACGTTTTTCAGCATAACGGTCAACAATTTTTTGGCGTTTAGCCTCTCTAGCTACCATTGATTTTTTAGCCATTAGATTTACCTCCTATATTATTTTGCAAAAGGCATTCCAAGGCCTGTAAGCAATGCACGTGACTCTTCGTCAGTGTTAGCAGTTGTTACGATAACAATGTCAAGACCACGAGTTTTGTCAACGTCATCGAAGTTGATTTCTGGGAAAATCAATTGTTCTTTCACACCAAGTGTATAGTTTCCGCGTCCATCAAATGATTTTGTTGGAACACCGTGGAAGTCACGTACACGTGGAAGTGAAACTGAAACCAATTTATCCAAGAATTCGTACATCCGTTCACCACGAAGGGTAACTTTTGCACCGATCGCAACACCTTCACGAAGACGGAAGCCGGCGATTGATTTTTTAGCTTTAGTGATAAGTGGTTTTTGACCTGAGATAAGTGCCAATTCTTCAGCAGCTTTTTCAAGGCTTTTAGCGTTTGATACAGCTTCACCAACACCCATGTTCAAAACGATCTTATCTACTTTAGGCACAGCCATCACTGATGAGTAGTTGAATTGTTCTGTCAAAGCAGGAACTACTTCATTAAGATATTTTTCTTTTAAACGATTTGCCATTATACTTCTCCTTTCCTTCGTGATTAATCAAGCACTTCGCCTGATTTTTTGTTGTAGCGAACTTTTTTACCGTCTACAAATTTGTAACCAACACGACCAGCTACACCATTTTTGTCCAAAACTTGAACGTTTGATACATGGATAGCTGCTTCTTTCTCGATGATACCACCTTGAGGAAGCTCGTTAGTTGGACGTTGGTGTTTCTTAACGATGTTAACACCTTCAACGATAACTTTGTTTACTTTTGGAAGGGCAGTAAGGACAACAGCTTCTGTTCCCTTATCTTTACCAGCGATTACGCGAACTTTGTCGCCTTTTTTTACAAACATTAGGTTTCTCCTTGATTTTTCTTACGCCCATAAGGGCACCCTAGCTTGAAGCTAGGGGACTAGTTTGTTTGTTTTTGCTCTTCGAAAATCAAAGCAATCCTTCGTCAGTTTCAACTCACCTAACTTAAGTTATGCTTTCGTTTTACTTCCTAGACTTGTTTTAATTTTCTTTGAGCAACCAATTAAAGTACTTCTGGAGCAAGTGACACGATCTTCATGAAGCCACCTTCACGCAATTCACGTGCAACTGGGCCAAAGATACGTGTTCCGCGAGGAGTTTTGTCTTCACGGATGATAACTGCTGCGTTTTCGTCAAATTTGATGTATGAACCATCAGCACGACGAGCACCTGATTTAGTACGAACGATAACTGCTTTAACAACGTCACCTTTTTTAACCGCACCACCAGGAGTAGCTTGTTTTACAGATGCCACGATAACATCACCGATGTTTGCAAATTTACGTCCTGAACCACCAAGAACTTTGATAGTCAAGATTTCGCGAGCACCGCTGTTGTCTGCGACTTTCAAACGAGTTTCTGTTTGAATCATTTCAGTTTTCTCCTTTCAGGTTTGATTAGATGATGACCGCTTCTTCAACAACTTCTACAAGACGGAAACGTTTTGTAGCTGAAAGCGGGCGAGTTTCCATGATACGTACGATATCGCCTTCTTTGGCAACATTGTTTTCATCATGAGCTTTATATTTTTTAGAGTAGTTAATACGTTTACCATAGACTGGGTGGTTACGTTTTGTTTCAACTACAACTGTGATTGTCTTGTCCATTTTGTCAGATACAACACGTCCAACAAGAACTTTACGATTATTGCGTTCCATTGAAATTTCTCCTTCCCTAGTCTATTATTTCGCTTCAGATTGAACTGTTTTGATACGAGCGATTTGTTTTTTAACTTCTTTCAAGCGAGCTGTTTGTTCCAATTGACCAGTAGCAGCTTGGAAACGAAGTTCAAACAATTCTTTTTTCAATTCGTTTTCGCGCTTCGCGAGTTCTTCTTGAGAAAGACCACGAAGTTCTTTAACAAATTCTTTTACTTCATTAAGTTTCATGCCTTCTCCTTATTCTGCTTCACGTTTTACGAATTTACATTTAACTGGCAATTTGTGGCTAGCAAGTCGAAGCGCTTCACGTGCAATCTCTTCAGATACACCAGCGATTTCGAACATCACTTTACCACGTTTAACTGGTGCTACCCAACCTTCAGGTGCCCCTTTACCAGATCCCATACGCACACCGATAGCTTTAGCAGTGTATGATTTGTGTGGGAAGATTTTAATCCAAACTTTACCACCACGTTTCATGTAACGAGTCATGGCGATACGAGCAGCTTCGATTTGGCGGTTAGTGATCCAGTGGCTAGTTGTAGCTTGAAGACCGTATTCACCGAATGCTACTTCTTTTCCACCTTTTGCTTCACCGCGCATTTTTCCACGGAACTCACGACGGTGTTTAACACGTTTAGGTACTAACATTGGTTATTTACCTCCTTTAGTGTTTTTACGAGCTGGAAGAACTTCACCACGGTAGATCCATACTTTAACACCAAGTTTACCGTATGTAGTATCTGCTTCTTCCCAAGCGTAATCGATATCTGCACGAAGTGTGTGAAGCGGAACAGTTCCTTCAGAGTATCCTTCAGCACGGGCGATATCTGCACCGTTCAAACGACCTGATACTTGAGTTTTGATTCCTTTAGCTCCAGCACGCATTGCACGTTGGATTGCTTGTTTTTGTGCACGACGGAAAGCAACACGTTGCTCCAATTGACGAGCAATTCCTTCACCTACAAGGTGAGCATCCAAATCAGGTTGTTTGATTTCGATGATGTTGATGTGTACTTGTTTTCCAGTCAATTTGTTAAGTTTTGCACGGAGTGCATCAACGTTAGCACCACCTTTACCGATAACCATACCTGGTTTAGCAGTGTGAAGTGAAACGTTAACTTTGTTTACTGCGCGTTCGATTTCAATAGTTGAAACTGCTGCGTCAGCAAGTTCTTTTTGAACGAATTTACGGATTGCAAGATCTTCATGAAGGTAATCCGCGTATTCTTTTTCAGCATACCATTTGGCATCCCAATCACGGATGATGCCGACACGCATACCAATTGGATGTACTTTTTGACCCACGATTTTACCTCCTTATTTTTCTGCAACAGCTACAGTGATGTGAGCTGTACGTTTGTTGATTGGTGAAGCTGAACCTTTCGCACGTGGACGGAAACGTTTCATAGTTGGTCCTTCGTTTGCGAATGCTTCAGATACTACCAAATTAGCTTTATCCAAACCAAAGTTGTTTTCAGCGTTAGCTACAGCTGAGTTCAAAACTTTCAAGATGATTTCAGCAGCTTTGTTTGGAGTGAATGTCAAGATTGCGATTGCATCGGCTACGCTTTTACCACGGATGTTATCAAGAACAAGACGTGATTTACGAGGTGAAACACGTACTGTACGAGCCATTGCTTTAGCTGAAGTAATTTCTGCCATTTATGTTCTCCTTATTTTCTACGTGTTTTCTTGTCGTCTGCAGCGTGACCTTTGTAAGTACGAGTTGGTGCAAATTCACCAAGTTTGTGACCTACCATGTCTTCTTGGATGTAAACAGGTACGTGTTTACGTCCGTCATAAACTGCAATAGTGTAACCAATGAAACTTGGGAAGATCGTTGAACGACGTGACCAAGTTTTAATAACTTTTTTCTTTTCGTCGTTAGCTTGAGCTTCAACTTTTTTCATCAAATGCTCATCGACGAAAGGTCCTTTTTTAAGACTGCGTCCCATTTTTATATTTTCTCCTTTAAATGTTGTACCACAGCGGCTTGCGCTCACATGGAGCGCTACCGAGCTGGCGGATTTACTAGTTGCTTAAGCGACTAGTTTAATATTATTTCTCGTTGCGACGACGAACGATAAGTTTGTCAGATTTCGCTTTCTTATTACGAGTTTTAAGACCAAGAGCAGGTTTGCCCCATGGAGTAGATGGTGCTTTACGACCAACTGGTGCTTTACCTTCACCACCACCGTGTGGGTGATCGTTAGGGTTCATTACAGAACCACGAACTGTTGGGCGGATACCTTTCCAACGGCTACGTCCCGCTTTACCAAGGTTTACAAGTCCGTGTTGTTCGTTTCCGACAACACCAACTGTAGCACGGCAAGTTCCAAGAATCATACGAACTTCACCTGATTGAAGACGAACAAGAACGTATTTACCTTCTTGACCCAATACTTGAGCAGATGCTCCAGCAGCACGTACCAATTCACCACCACGACCTGGTTTCAATTCGATGTTGTGGATCAAAGTACCAACTGGGATGTTAGCAAGTGGAAGAGCGTTTCCGACTTTGATATCTGCTTCTGGACCTGAAACGATACGTTGACCTACTTCAAGACCTTTTGGAGCGATGATGTATGCTTTCACACCGTCAGTGTAGTGTACAAGAGCGATGTTTGCAGAACGGTTTGGATCATACTCGATTGTTTTAACAACCGCTTCAACGTTGTCTTTGTTACGTTTGAAGTCAACCAAACGGTAGAAACGTTTGTGTCCACCACCTTGGTGACGAACAGTGATACGACCGTTGTTGTTACGACCAGCCTTGCTCTTCAATGCAACAAGCAATGATTTTTCAGGAGTGCTTGTTGTGATTTCAGCGAAATCCAAAGAAGTCATATTACGGCGACCGTTTGTTGTTGGTTTATAAACACGAATTCCCACGATATTTCCTCCTTAGATTATTCAGCTTCAGCAGCAAACAACTCGATTGCTTTTGAATCAGCTGTAAGTGTGATGATAGCTTTTTTAGTTTTGTTAGTAAAACCAGTGTAACGTCCAACACGTTTAGCTTTTGGTTTTACGTTGATTGTGTTAACATTAGCAACTTTAACACCTTCGAAAGCAGCTTCAACAGCTTGCTTGATCAAAAGTTTGTGTGCACGAGTGTCAACTTCAAATACATATTTTCCTGCTTCAAGTTGAGCCATTGAGCTTTCAGTGATGACAGGTTTTTTGATAACATCATACAAATTCATTATGCAAGAACCTCCTCGATTTTAGAGATAGCTGCTTGAGTAACAAGAAGTTTGTCACTATTTGCGATGTCAAGAACACTTGCAGTTGTAGCAGTCGCAACTTTCACGTTTGGAAGGTTACGAGCTGAAAGAGCTGCGAATTCGTTTCCTTCTTCAAGAATAACAAGGACTTTAGAATCGATGCTCAAAGCTGCAAGAACTTTTGCAAATTCAGCAGTTTTTGGAGCTGTAAATTCAAGAGAATCAACGGCTACAAATTTATTTTCAGCAACTTTTTCTGAGTAAACAGATTTAAGCGCAAGGCGACGAACTTTTTGAGGAAGTTTGTACGCATAGCTACGTGGAGTTGGTCCGAAGACGATTCCACCACCACGCCATTGTGGAGAGCGGATAGAACCTTGACGAGCACGTCCAGTTCCTTTTTGACGCCATGGTTTGCGTCCGCCACCTGAAACAGCTGAGCGGTTTTTAACTGCGTGAGTTCCTTGACGAAGGCTAGCACGTTGGCTGATGATCACATCAAACACAACAGATTGGTTTGGTTCGATACCAAAGATTGCATCGTTAAGAACAACTTCGCCAGCTTGTTTACCAGTTTGGTCGAATAATGTTACATTTGCCATTTTGACTGTATTCCCCTTTCCTTATTATTTACCAGCTTTAACTGCTGACTTGATAGTGATAAGAGATTTCTTAGCACCTGGTACGTTACCTTTGATAAGGATAACGTTCTTTTCTGGAACAACTTGTACAACTTCAAGGTTTTGAATTGTTACGCGGTCACCACCCATACGTCCTGCAAGGTTTTTACCTTTGAATACGCGGTTAGGTGCAACAGGCCCCATAGAACCTGGACGACGGTGGTAACGAGAACCGTGAGCCATTGGTCCACGTGATTGTCCGTGGCGTTTGATAACACCTTGGAAACCTTTACCTTTAGAAGTACCAGTTACGTCAACAACGTCTCCAGCTGCGAATGTTTCAACTGTGATTTCAGCACCAACTTCCAAGCCTTCAACGTTTTTGAATTCACGAATGAAGCGCTTAGGAGCCGTGTTAGCTTTCGCTACATGTCCTTTAGCAGGTTTGTTGCTCAATACTTCGCGTTTGTCATCGAAACCAACTTGGATAGCGTTGTATCCGTCTGTTTCAACAGTTTTAACTTGAAGAACAACGTTTGGAGTTGCTTCAATAACTGTTACAGGGATCAATTCGCCAGCTTCAGTGAAGATTTGAGTCATTCCCACTTTTTTCCCTAAGATTCCTTTTGTCATGAGAAAATAGTTCCTTTTCTATATTTTTTATTCAAAAAGTTTTTAACGAGCGTTTTTTATGCTCAGGTCTAAGATACAAAGGGCGTCAAACTCAAAGTGAAAATAGGAAACTGACGCAGTGTCTAGCAGACACTAGGAAGTTTATCTTTTTCACACCGAGTTTAGCCCGTGTTCAATTAGATTGAAACACCAGCCTCTGCTCTTTTATATTTTAGATTAAAGTTTAATTTCTACGTTTACACCACTTGGAAGATCCAATTTCATCAAAGCATCAACTGTTTTTTGAGTTGGGTTAACGATATCGATCAAACGTTTGTGTGTACGCATTTCAAATTGTTCGCGAGAGTCTTTGTATTTGTGAGTCGCACGAATAATTGTGTAGAGGCTACGTTCAGTTGGAAGTGGGATTGGACCCGCAACTTGTGCACCTGTACGAGTAGCTGATTCTACGATTTTTGCAGCCGCTGTGTCAAGCGTACGGTGTTCGTAAGCTTTCAAACGGATACGGATTTTTTTGTTTGCCATTTTTTTCTCCTTTTCGTCTATTTAAGATAATAGGCTAGCTCCACAAGAAAACCGACGCGGCGTTGCGTGGCAATGCAACCGAGCGTGTCGCAACCTCTTGCATCAAAGCTAAAGCTGTAATTTACAGCACCATAATAGAATAACACAAAGCCCCTGCGATTGCAAGGGATTTGTTAGGTTTTTTTCTTTTTTTTGGGATGAAATCGCTTTTGATGAAAAGTTTTACAAAAAATCAAGAAATAAAACAGCGAAAGCGTTGTCAAATTAAAAATAATAGAGTATAATAAGAGATGTAAATATAATTTAAAAAATAGGACAAACCAAAACAAAAACGGAGGGGGAGATGTTTTAAGAAAAAATTATTATACCTTCATTGAGAGGACTAATTTTAGTTCTCAAAAATATTGGTAGAATTTGTGGGAGTTTAGCAAGCTCTCGCCAATGAATGAAATTAGTTAAGATGTTGTAAATGGAACTATAAACTAGATTTTCTTCAATAAGATTGGAATGTGAGTAAGCTATGATTAGAAAAAAATTTTTATTAGCGATTATTGGGATTATTTTGCTATTTTTGGGGTATTGGGGCTGGAAAGTATATCAAGACAGTACAAGAGAAATTATTCCACTAGAGTCTTTACAAGTAACGGTAATAAAAACCGATAAAGATTATTCTATATCTGTTAAAGCAGATTTAGATAATTTTGAACAACTCTCAAATTATCAAGCAATACAAATAAGTAATGATGTCTATTTATATTTTATGAAAACGAAGGCAATTTTTAAAAAAAATACAGTAGATGCAGATTTATCAAATATCTTGGTTGGCAATATAAACCAAGCCATCAACAACATATATGTCGTTAGTGGCAATGATATTATCGTTAAATTTAATGATAGTAAGTATAATCACATCAATGTTTTGAAGTATACTGATAGAAAATTGTTGCTTCGTTTAAATTAAAAAGCGCATTACTTAATAAGAAAGGAAAAAATATGTTAAGAAAATTTAAATCATTAATATTTCTGTCTCTTGCTTCACTATCTCTTATTTCTGGGACTGCTGCATTCGCCGCACAAGGTTCATGGTTTTCTAATTTCCAATTTGACGTAAACGGTGTTTCAGGAGTAGGGACCTCTAATTCTTTTAATGAGGTAGGTCACTTTACTTTTAGAGTAATCCGAGCAGATGGTTCTTGGATTGGCTATAGTAATCACACAATAGGGCCTAATCAATCAGCTTCTAATAGTTACTGGGGGCAACCTGCTTTAGATAGACAGGGGCAAGTTATTATAAACAATAGATATTGGCATACACCTTGGTTTAATTCATAAAAACTTTATGTGTCTGAATATTAGTACTTTTGGCTAATGTCTAACCCTTCAAAATAGCAAAAATAAAAGTTGAGTT
>NZ_VMML01000002.1:0-4723 GCF_013277175.1 Streptococcus sp. 3167
TGTCTTTGTTTGAGTGCTTTTCAAAAATCCGTTCATTGTGCTTATATGCGCCACCCAAATTCCCAACTTTCATTTTCTGCATTCTCGCAACCATGTAGCTCATAACTTTTACCTCCTCAGGTGGGTCATTCGAGTAGCGAATGACAGACGAGCCGGCAAGCCTATTGCTCGTCTATTGTGATAACATTCTAGCTAGAATTTTAGCACAAATTTCGGCTAACTTCCATGTAAAGTATAACGCACTATACTTTACTTCGTAAAAGTGCGTTCTCCGAAGGCTCTTGCAGAGAGCTAGTCCGCCCACTTTATGCCAGGGCGAACTACAAAAAAAGCCCTCGAATCGCAAGGGCATTTTTTGAAAAATTGGGCGACTTCGATAAGTCCCCCAAAGTCATTTTTTCAAAATGACAGTCGGACGGCTTCGCTATTGTCCGACCAAAAAATCAAAGTAAACATAGTTGAGAAAATTATCTCCATAGGAAACATTGATACTATCAACTCCACACATCCTACATAGACAGTTTCCATTATATTTTTTAATATTCTTCAAAACTATATCTTATACAAATTATTTAATCTTTCTAACTCTAATACATTCATACATACTTCTACTCCAGTAACTCCCCCCTTACTATGAATAACCCCACAAGAAAACACAATCCTCTCCTTACTCAAAATATTTGACAACACTACTAATGATTCTAAAATATAATCCTTTATAATAATAAAACTATTATTTTCATCCTTAGCAAACTCTATAAATCCAATATCCTTACACCTATCACCAAGATGAAACCTAAGTGATTTCAAAAAATAATCAAAAAAAACATCACCCTTCATAGAAAACCCTTTCATTTTTTAAAATATTCTGATATAATCATACAAAAAATAAAGGAGAACTACCATGAAAAAACTTATTTTATTTATAACTACCTTTCTCACTCTTCTTTCATTTACTGTTACAACATATGCCGAAACTCCAAAAGCAAACCAAATCACCCCATATTCTACTGCAACTGGAAATGGTGGAGTTTCCAAAATAGAAATTTATGATAACCGAAGTAGAGCATGGTGGTACGCACGACCTTATACTAAAAGCTCTTATCAATTCTCTGGAGGAGTTCGTATTACATTAACAAATGGCCGTACCTTATATTACCCGGTAAGCGGTCAAGGTAGGGCAGGACAATCAGTTAGTGGTTCAATATATGTAAGCGGAAAAATAAAAAGAGTAACTTTTACAGGTGTAGCTTACGGCCCTGGTGGAATACAAATAGCACTTCCTCAATCAGAAACAAATAATTACAGTAGTGGTGGTTCAGGGATGAGCATACCGAACCCTGAAATTCTATACGAAGAATAATTCACTAACAAGAAAGAGACTGGGACAAAATTGTCCCAGTCTCTTTAAATTTCATCAACATCGAGCTGCTTTTTCATCTCAATAGCATCTTTTTACTCATAAATTAGATATAAACAAGTGTTTTCCATGACAGTTACAACCATTTGAACCATACTTAGATTTTTGAACAGTGCTTAATCTAAAAAATCATAAATATCTGTCTGTCGACTTCTTTCTTCAGCTTGCTTGATTATCTCTGCAGTTGGTACTTGTCGATTATCAGTAATCTGCATTTCATAGCCTATGACCTTTCGGCCATTTTTAACTACGTTTAGATAAACATCTACCCCTAATTTTTTCTCTAGCTCTTCTGCCCCAACTTTCAGACAGTTCCTTGCAAAGATTGCAGGGGGCATTCTTCTCTCTTCCCCTAAAAACCAATCTTGCCAATCGTCTAAATCTCCTTGAATGGTTGTGACACGTTGATTTTTAAAGCGATTTGCTTCCCACAATTTCATCAAAATAATGGCATACTTTGATTTGATTTGAGCTAACTCTGCCAATTTGAACGAGAAGAACTGGCTACGTAAAGCAAATACGTAAGGCGCAGCATCTTCTGAAAAGATAAATTCCACTTCGCCATTAGCTAAGAATTTAATTTTTCTAAATAACTGGGTCATCAATATCCCTTTAACGCCATTCTCAACGATTGGCAGATATAACGCAGTGTTTTCGTTTAGGGCTTTAAAGCCACGTGCCACACGCTCATAGTTTTTCCCTGAAGCGTTCAATCCAAAGTGCTTCAGCACCTCTTTTGCATTTGTCGTAAATGTATCTGTTGCAGTGCTTTCTTTGGTCACATAGCTAAAACAATAGTCCAGTAGCTTATGTTCAAAGGCTTTTAAATTCCCAAAGGCTTTGGCTAGGTCATTCGCTTGTACTACTAGATAATCTTGTCTAGACATCAAGCCCTCAAACGCATTTTCTGACTTCCCTTTTTTCATGGCTTAACCTCACGTACTTTTTTGTCATAAATGATTATATAATATTACATGACAAACTTCAAGTAATTTATTACTTTTTTGTCATGTATCACGTACTTTTTTGTCATGTATCACGTACTTTTTTGTCATGTATCACGTACTTTTTTGTCATGTATCACGTACTTTTTTGTCACTTATCTCCTCGCAAACCCTTGATAATACTGACTTTTTGACACCCCCAAAGTATATATAAAGTAAGTTATAAAGTAAGTATGAAAGTAACTCCTTTAGAAAAAATCCTTCATTTTTTTTTAATTTTTCAAAAAAAAAAGACCCTATCGGGCCAATCTCTTAAAAATGCATCCGGGGTCTTTACAGCTCGAAGCTGAAGGCAGTCCCACACCCGACACAAAATAGTGCCCTTTGAGCTATCCGTTTCCAGTTGCCCGACCTATAAAGAGATTCACGCCACCGACCGTATCGCTGAGGCGCCTCAATTTGATTATATCACAAATGTCTATTTTTGACACCCATTATAAAACTATGTTATAATTTAATCAACAACAAGAGTAGTGAGTTCATCACGCTAAACGAAAAGCACCCTGTCCGCCAAGACTTAGGGTGCTTTTTTGCGCTAGCTACAACACACTAGCGTTCGTGAAAAGTGACACTATTTCTCGTTGTCATCGAAGCGCTTTTCAATCCACTTCATCCCATAGGCTTTCCCCAACTCGTACGCTAAGGGCAACACTACTCGGACAACAACAAGAAGAGTAATGAGTTCTAACAAGCTAAACACCTCCTTTCGAAGGCTTAGTGCCAGAATATTGCTATTATACCATGTCCGCTTGCTTTATTCCATGGTCTATTTGACAACAAGGAACCTAGGTCGTTAGTCTTTGGTTTGTCGGTCAGCTGAACAAAGTTCAGACTGAACCGCCTTAACCAGTCTAACTTGACCTAGCTTATTGTCAAATAGCTTTCACGGCATAAATCGCTCAGATACTCCGCCCTTTTGTAGGCTCATGTCTTTTCCTAGACAGTTCTCGTGTCTCTCTTAAGTTTTCTAAACGCTTATTGAGGCTGGTTACTTCTTTTTCTGTTATGACTTCAGAAAGGTCATCTAAGAGATTTTTAGAAACTTTCAACTCCCTGTTTTCTAGCTTTAATGCTTTGTTTTCAGTCTCTAATTGCTGATTTTTCCATTCTGCATGAGATAGGCTATTTTCAAGCCTACTCTTTGCTTCTTTCATGCCTGCTAGTGCATTTCTAAGTAACTCATTTTGATTGACCGCCTGCTCCAGCTTCTCTACAACATCAGACACAAACGTCTTCAGTCGTCCAACAAAATCCGAAGTAAAATTAAAGCCATCGCCAAACAGTTTAGGAGTAGCATTTTCTAATTCTTCCTGCAACTCTTTGGCAACTCGACGTCTATCTAAATCTCTATACGAAATTTTCGATAAGTTACTTGATTGTTCCACCAAAAGTTGCGTTTTTTCTCTATGAGCTCTCTCCAGACGAACCACATCATCGCTCAGACGCTTAGAATCGCTTTTTAACCCCTTTATTTCCTCCTGACGACTATTTACCTCAGAATTTAACTCAGATAGCTCTGAGAGCCTCTCAGAAGCCTCAGAATCGATTTTACCGTATTCGTCAATCTTTTTCTCAAGGACACCCTCTAAACGTCCTAAATCTGCCCTTAAATCGTTTCTATGAGTGTCTAGCCATTTGAAACGCTCTTCCAACGTCGCTTCTCGGATGTTAAATGTCACGTCTGAATCTGCAAACAAAGAACCTATGTCCTCATAATCTTGAATTTCTGACATTGTTGCAGGTCTACGTTCTTCCGTATGCCAATATTTTGGCGCTCCTAAATCTAGCAATTCCTGATTAAGAGCTTCACGCCCCATTTTTTCCTTGTAGTCCGCCACACTCAAATGCTGTTCTTTGCTATCTCGCTTTCCACGTTGCAACTCAAAACCATGCTCATTCATGTACTTTGGCAAATCTTCCTGAATATGCTTTAGCTCCTCACGGTTAAACATAACCTTTGATGACAGCTTACCATTTCTCATTGGCACAATCCCTAAGTGCATGTGTGGGGTACTCTCATCAAGATGTACACTGGCATAAGCAACGTTGGTTTCTCCGTAATTCTCCGCGAAGTAGTTTTTAGCCGTTTCAAAAAATTTTCTCGTCTGCTCCTGGCCCAACTTTTCAAAAAAATCTTTATCTGACGTAATAATCCATTCATCACACAAAACAGCGTCTTTCCGTATCCCACGTTTAGAACTCTTGTTCTCGTTCACATAGTCCTTAATTTGCCGTTCATACGACACAGAGCGGTCACGATCCGTCAACTCATAGTTGAGGTGTGACCTGCTCGTGTCGA
>NZ_VMML01000020.1:0-32778 GCF_013277175.1 Streptococcus sp. 3167
TCAGCCAGTCTACTTGTTCAGGTGTGAGAGCTTTGACATCCTTTTCTGTACTTGGCCAAGTCAACTTACCGTTCTCAAAGCGTTTATATAGTAGCCAAAATCCTTGACCATCCCAGTAAAGAGCTTTAAAGCGGTCTTTACGTCCACCACAAAAGAGAAAGACTTGACCTGAGAAAGGGTCCAATTCAAAGTGGGTTTTAATGAGATAAGACAGTGAATCAATGCCTTGTCTCATATCCGTTTTCCCACATACAAGGTGAACTTGACCTAAATCGCTTAGTTGAATCATCATAGTACACTACCTTTCCTCCGATAACTATTTTTATCTAGTATACCGGAAGTTGGGGAATTAGGATAGATACGATACCTTGTTATGACGCGCTTACTTTAGAATAGTACGTTATAGATGTTAAAATATTTCTAGAAATTAATTTGACTTTCCTAATCGATTTGTTCACATCTTGTTTTAATCTACTATATATAGGGTACTTGAAAGGCTATCATCGGACAAAATAAAGAAGGCATGATATAATATAAAGTAGATTTCTATATCATAAAACAAGAACTGTTTGGACATTATTCATTTGAAGATTCTCTATGTTCAAACAATATTAAATTAAATAAGGGGCTCTAAACCCTTGCTACGAAAGGAAAAAACTCAATGGCTACTATTCAATGGTTTCCTGGTCACATGTCTAAAGCGCGTCGGCAGGTGCAGGAAAATCTAAAATTTGTTGATTTTGTAACGATTTTGGTGGATGCACGCTTACCTCTATCTAGTCAAAATCCTATGTTGACCAAGATTGTTGGTGATAAACCGAAACTCCTGATTTTAAACAAGGCGGACTTGGCCGATCCAGTAATGACCAAAGAATGGCGTCAGTATTTTGAATCACAGGGAATCCAGACGCTGACTATCAATTCCAAAGAGCAAGTGACTGTAAAAGTTGTAACAGATGCTGCTAAGAAGCTCATGGCTGATAAGATTGCTCGCCAGAAAGAACGTGGGATTCAGATTGAAACCTTGCGTACCATGATTATCGGGATTCCAAACGCTGGTAAATCAACTCTGATGAACCGTTTGGCTGGTAAAAAGATTGCTGTTGTTGGAAACAAGCCAGGGGTCACAAAAGGTCAACAATGGCTTAAAACCAATAAAGATCTGGAAATCTTGGATACACCGGGGATTCTCTGGCCTAAGTTTGAGGATGAAACTGTTGCACTTAAGTTGGCATTGACTGGAGCTATCAAGGATCAGTTGCTTCCTATGGATGAGGTTACCATTTTTGGTATCAATTATTTCAAAGAACATTATCCAGAAAAGCTGGCTGAACGCTTCAAACAAATGAAAATTGAAGAAGAAGCGCCTGTGATTATTATGGATATGACCCGCGCCCTCGGTTTCCGTGATGACTATGACCGTTTTTACAGTCTCTTCGTGAAGGAAGTCCGTGATGGAAAACTCGGTAACTATACCTTAGATACATTGGAAGACCTCGATGGCAACGATTAAAGAAATCAAAGAACTCCTTGTGACAGTCAAGGAGTTAGAAAGCCCTATTTTTTTAGATCTTGAAAAGGATAATCGCTCTGGAGTTCAAAAAGAAATTAGCAAGCGTAAAAAAGCCATTCAGGCTGAATTGGATGAAAATTTGCGTTTGGAATCTATGCTTTCCTATGAAAAGGAAATTTACAAGCAAGGAGTGATCTTGATAGCAGGTGTTGACGAGGTCGGCCGAGGTCCTCTGGCTGGGCCAGTAGTCGCTGCAGCCGTTATTTTACCTCAAAATTGTAAGATTAGAGGCCTCAATGACAGCAAGAAAATTCCTAAAAAGAAACATCTGGAGATTTTCCAAGCAGTTCAAGACCAAGCCTTGTCAATTGGCGTTGGTATCATGGATAATCAGGTCATCGACCAAGTCAATATCTACGGAGCAACTAAACTGGCCATGCAGGAAGCAATCTCCCAGCTCAGTCCTCAACCTGAGCACCTTTTGATAGATGCCATGAAACTGGAGTTGCCCATTTCACAAACCTCCATCATCAAAGGTGATGCTAATTCCCTCTCTATCGCAGCAGCTTCTATAGTAGCCAAGGTGACCCGTGATGAATTGATGAAGGAATACGATCAGCGGTTTCCTGGCTATGATTTCGCTACTAATGCAGGATATGGAACTGCTAAACACCTAGAAGGACTCGAAAAACTAGGAGTTACCCCAATTCACCGAACCAGCTTTGAACCTGTTAAATCACTGGTTTTAGGTAAAAAAGAAAGTTAATTGAAAGGAAATACCATGGAGGAACAGTCGGAAATAGTCCGTTCTAAGAAAGAATTCGCCTTTGCATCCAGCACTATCCTATCCCAAGTTGGTCGAGGAATCATTGTCGGCCTCGTCGTTGGAATTATCGTCGGATCCTTTCGTTTCTTAATTGAAAAGGGCTTCCACCTGATACAAGGACTTTATCAAGATCAAGGGCACCTAGTGCGCAATCTTTTTGTACTGGTTTTGTTTTATATACTCATCTGTTGGCTCAGTGCTAAATTAACTCGATCAGAAAAAGATATCAAAGGCTCAGGAATTCCGCAAGTCGAAGCCGAACTGAAAGGCCTCATGTCCCTCAACTGGTGGGGCGTTCTTTGGAAAAAATATGTGCTAGGAATGCTTGCTATTGCCAGCGGCCTTATGCTGGGGCGTGAAGGGCCAAGTATCCAACTGGGAGCAGTTGGTGGTAAAGGAATTGCCAAGTGGCTCAAATCCAGTCCAGTAGAGGAACGTTCCTTAATTGCCAGTGGAGCTGCAGCAGGTTTAGCCGCAGCCTTTAATGCACCAATAGCAGGCCTCCTCTTTGTAGTAGAAGAAGTTTATCACCATTTTTCGCGCTTTTTCTGGGTTTCTACACTAGCAGCCAGCATCGTAGCAAACTTTGTGTCTCTACTCATGTTCGGTTTGACACCAGTATTGGATATGCCAGATAACATTCCTCTCATGACCCTAGATCAATACTGGATTTATCTTGTGATGGGAATTTTCCTTGGATTTTCCGGTTTTCTCTATGAAAAAGCTGTGCTCGATGTCGGTAGACTTTATGATTGGATTGGTCAAAAAATCCATTTGGATAGAGCTTATGATCCAATTCTTGCTTTTATTCTCATCATACCAGTCGGAATTTTTTTACCCCACGTCCTTGGTGGTGGAAATCAGCTTGTTCTTTCCTTAACTGAGCAAGATTTTAGTTTCCAAGTTCTATTAGCTTACTTTTTAATTCGCTTTATCTGGAGCATGATTAGTTATGGAAGTGGTCTTCCAGGAGGCATTTTCCTACCAATTTTGGCGCTTGGTTCCTTACTTGGTGCCCTAGTTGGTGTTATCTGCGTCAATCTTGGACTTGTCAGTCAAGAGCAATTCCCTATATTTGTCATTCTAGGAATGAGTGGCTATTTTGGAGCAATATCAAAAGCTCCCTTAACTGCCATGATCCTCGTAACTGAGATGGTAGGAGATATCCGCAACCTCATGCCACTTGGTCTTGTCACTCTTGTTTCTTATATTATCATGGATTTGCTCAAGGGTACACCAGTCTATGAAGCCATGCTGGAAAAAATGCTTCCAGAAGAAGTATCCAGCGAAGGAGAAGTTACACTTATCGAAATACCAGTTTCTGATAAAATTGCTGGGAAACAAGTTCATGAACTCAACTTACCACACAACGTCCTCATCACTACCCAAGTCCATAATGGCAAGAGCCAAACAGTTAACGGCTCAACCAGAATGTATCTGGGTGATATGATTCACCTGGTTATTCCAAAAAGCGAAATTGGGAAAGTCAAAGATTTGTTGTTGTAGAGTTCGTTTACATAATTTATATTATGCAAACAACTGACTTGATTTATTTAGAAAACCGATTCTCAGCAATGAGGTCGGTTATTTTTTACTGATGAGGAATTTTACATATAAATAATTGAGCTTTGGTAAAAATAAGACTATAATTAAGTTAGAAATGATAAAGCATAAAGCTAGAAAGGAGTTTACTGTATCAAATCTGTACAGTAAGATTAAAATCATGAAAAAGAAAACAATAGCAATTATACAGTGCACTTTGTATCTCATAGCTCCCTTATATAGCTCTTCAGTTATGTAGTATTAACAGAACTTTAGTGGGTGAGATTTTTTTATTTTCCTTATTCTGTTAACTATTTCATTCTGGTTTAGTATTTGGAAGCTAGAAAAAGCACTAGCTAATGATTCACAATGAAACTCCAAAGACTTAGATCCGTATTACACAGGTCTAAGTTTTTTTAAAAAGCTCTATAACATCTTTCCGAAAAACTATAATTTTCTTGAAAAATAAATAAGTCCATGCTATACTACTAATAGACTTATTTATGGAGAAAATACATGAAACGTGAGATTTTACTGGAACGAATCGACAAACTAAAACAAATCATGCCCTGGTATATTCTTGAATACTACCAATCTAAGCTTGCTGTTCCTTACAGTTTTACAACCTTGTACGAATACCTGAAGGAATATGATCGATTTTTCAGCTGGGTTTTGGAGTCTGGTATCTCAAACGCTGATAAAATGTCTAATATTCCTTTATCTGTCTTGGAAAACATGTCAAAGAAAGATATGGAGGCTTTTATCCTTTATCTTCGAGAACGTCCTTTGCTGAATGCCAATACAAGCAAACAAGGTGTTTCTCAGACAACCATCAATCGGACCTTGTCAGCACTTTCTAGTCTTTATAAGTATTTGACTGAGGAGGTTGAAAACGATCAAGGGGAACCTTATTTCTATCGTAATGTAATGAAGAAAGTTTCAACCAAAAAAAAGAAAGAAACACTTGCTGCTAGAGCTGAAAACATCAAGCAAAAACTCTTTTTAGGTGATGAAACAGAAGGTTTTCTAACTTATATTGACCAAGAGTACCCACAACAGCTTTCAAATCGAGCTCTCTCATCATTCAACAAAAATAAAGAACGAGATTTAGCCATTATTGCCCTTCTCTTGGCATCGGGTGTTCGCTTATCTGAAGCTGTTAATCTGGATTTAAGAGATCTCAATCTAAAAATGATGGTTATTGATGTCACTCGAAAAGGTGGCAAACGCGATTCGGTCAATGTTGCTGCCTTTGCTAAGCCTTATTTAGAGAATTATCTGGCCATTCGAAATCAACGCTATAAGACGGAAAAAACAGACACAGCCCTCTTTTTGACACTCTATAGAGGTGTTCCCAATCGTATTGACGCTTCCAGCGTTGAGAAAATGGTTGCTAAATACTCAGAGGACTTCAAAGTCCGTGTAACACCCCATAAACTGCGCCATACCCTAGCAACTAGGCTCTATGATGCTACTAAATCGCAAGTTTTGGTCAGTCACCAGCTAGGACATGCCAGTACACAAGTCACTGACCTCTATACTCATATCGTCAATGATGAACAAAAGAATGCCTTGGATAGTTTATAATTTTACGTAATATAACTTATGTAAAATTTTTATCAAGAAAAGAAGCTGCTAAAAATAAGCAACTTCTTTTCTTGATATCTGATACCAGTAAAGTAGCGTGGAATATCAATTGTTTCTATATTTTTGAAATTCTCATTTGCCTACTACTAATTTAACTATAGCAAAAATAATGCAGATAAGGAAGGATATTTTTGCTTGTAGGAATTTTAAAAATCAAGCTTTTCTGGATTCAAATCTCTTCATAATCGCAGTTAAACGCCAACGGTAGAGAGCCCCGCTCACGATTAAACTAATAATCAAACCAATCCAGTAAGAATAAGCTCCAAAATCTGTTAGAGAGTCGAATACCATAGCTACTGGGAGTGTCACCCCCCAATAACCAACCAAACCAAGGTAAAAAGGAATAACGGTATCCTTATACCCCCGTAAAATTCCCTGAAGAGGTGCTGCAAAGGTATCTGCTAACTGGAAGAAAAGACTGTAAGTCAAAAAACGTGCTGTCAAATCGATAAATTCTGGGTTGTTACCATAAAGACTAGCCACACTTCCCCTAAAAATGTAAAGGAAGGATAAGGTGAAGACCGCAAAAATGAGGGCTGTCCATCTTCCTAGACCAATATAGGTTTTCGCATCATCAAATCGCTTGGCTCCCACTTCATAGGAAACGACAATAGCCATAGCAGATGAGATACTCATAGGAAAGGCGTACATGAGACTTGAAAAGTTCATAGCTGACTGGTGACTAGCGATAATCAAGGACGAGAACTTAGCCATAATCAAGCCAACCACGGAAAAGATAGCCACCTCAGCAAATACAGTCCCCCCAATAGGCAGACCTAAACGAACTCCTTCCTTGATTTTATCCATATTAAGCGGAATTCGTTTCTCAAGATGTAGAGCCTTGAGCTTCTCCTGTTTAAATAGAACCAGAACAGAAATCCCCAGCAAGACCCAGTAGGCCAAGGATGTTCCTAAACCAGCACCAGCACCTCCCAGTTCTGGAACACCAAAGGCCCCGTAAATCAAGAGATAGTTAAATCCACTATTGAGAGGAAGCAACAAAAGCATGAGATACATGGACAACTTAGTCAACCCCAGCGAATCCAGCAAGGAACGAATGACACTAAAGAGCAACAAGGGGATAATTCCAATAGATAAAAACCAGAGATAACGAACTGCTACTGCCGCCACTGGTGCTTCTAGTCCAAGATGATTCAAGATTGGTGGTGCCAGGAAAATTACCATCCCCAGCAAGACCACAGATAGTCCCAAAGCCAAATAGATAAATTGGTAAAAATCAGACGCAACTTCTTCCTTTTTACCACTACCAAGATGGTGACCAATGATAGGCACCAGGGCTGACACAATCCCTGTTAGGAATGTAAAAAAAGGATTCCAGATACTGGTCGCCATAGACACACCAGCCAAGTCCATGGTATTGTATTGGCCTGTCATTGCAGTGTCAACAAAAGAGGCAGAATAATTGGCAAATTGGTAGATTAGGATTGGGAAGAAAATTTTTAAAAATAATACTAACTTCTCTTGTAAACACTTTGTCTTATACATACTTCTCTTTCTATTCTGATTTATCTAAACCAAAGAGTTTCAGACCATAGTTTTTCAAACTTAGCGGAGGATTATTAGATTTTGAAGTAGTATGCCAACACGCACATGTACGACAATAATAGCTTCTAACTAAACCTCCATTATCATATTGAACCGCATGGTCAGCTTTTTCTTTAGTTTCATATTGAATTTTAGAACGATTAGCTGCGGGACAGTAAATTCCACTATTAGATTTCGCTTGTCTCTCCCTACGTTTTCGAAAATAATTCATATTCTAACTCCTATCAAGCTTGATAGACAATTTGTCCCTTACAGATGGTATATTTAACCTGCCCTTTTAAGGTTTCACCGATAAAGGGTGAATTAGTCGCTTTGGAAGCAAAATGGGAGTCCACAAGACGGTCATCCTTAGCATCAAAAATAGTGATGTCCGCTGGACCATTCTCAGCCAAGTAACCTGCTTCAAAGTTATAAAGTTTGGCTGGGTTGTAGGTCATCTTTTCAAGCAATTCCATCAAGGTCAATTCCCCAGCTTCTACCAAATAAGTTAAACCGAGGGAAAGAGATGTTTCCAAACCAGTCATACCAGATGGCGCTTTGGTAATATCCTCAATGTTTTTCTCATCTGCATGATGAGGCGCATGGTCAGTTGCGATAACTGTGATGACGCCTGATTTGAGGCCTTCGATAACGGCACGACGGTCTGATTCCAAACGAAGTGGAGGATTCATCTTAGCATTGCTACCTTGTGTCAAAAGGAGCGATTCAGTCTTAGAAAAATGCTGTGGCGCTACTTCTGCTGTGACTTGCGCACCCAAACCTTGAGCAAACTCCACTACTTTAACACTTTCTTCCTTAGACAAATGCTGGATGTGAACATGGGCCTTAGTTGCATAGGCAATCATGACATCACGCGCCATCATAGCATACTCAGCCACCCCAGTCGCACCGCAGATATGGAAATGTTCTTTAGCGATATTTTCATTAAAGCCAAGAATCCCATTCAAACCTGGATCTTCCTCATGAAGACTAATAAAGGTATTAAGCTTTTTAGCTTCTTCCATAGCTTCCTTGACAACTTTACTGCTTTCAAGCGGAATACCGTCGTCTGAGAAACCAACCGCACCAGCTGCTAAAAGTGCCTGAAAGTCTGTCAAATCTTGGCCATTAAAGTTTTTAGTAATGGTCGCAACCGTCTTAACATTAATCTTTTCTTTGGCAGCTGAATCCAGAACTTCTTTTAAAGTCTCTACATCCGAGATAGTTGGACTGGTATTAGCCATCATAACAACCGTTGTAAAACCACCTGCAGCGGCTGCTAGGGCACCAGTATGAATGTCTTCTTTATGAGTTTGACCAGGTTCACGGAAATGAACGTGAATGTCAACCAAGCCAGGAGCAACTACTAGACCACTAGCATCAATCGTTTCTGCTCCTTCTTCCGTGATCTCAGACGCAATTTTGACAATTTTCCCATCTTGAACTAAAACATCACACACTTGATCCAAACTAGACTTGGGATCCATTACACGACCATTTTTGATTAGTAGCATATGCTTTCTCCTTTATTCATAGAAATCAACTTGGGTATCCAACAATTTATCCCCATCATAAACAAACTTGGCTGAAAAGAAGGGTTTATCCTCTAAAAGCCACTTAACAAAGATATGGTCACCTTCCCAAGTTGGCTTACTCAAAACCTCATCATAGGGAACCCATTCTAGCGTTCCCTCGTTGCAGTCAATCAAGTCACCCTCAAACTCTGTCACCTTAAAAACATAGGTGTACCAGTCTAAATCTGGTGTAAATTCAGGAAAAGTGATAACACCTTTTAGAACTGGCTTGGCTTTGAGTCCTGTTTCTTCAAGGATTTCACGCGCCGCGCATTCCTGAGGAGTCTCACCACGCTCTAGCTTGCCACCCACACCAATCCATTTCCCTTCATGGACATCATTGGGTTTCTTATTACGGTGGAGCATGAGCAGTTCTTTCCCGTTATCAATGTAGCAAATCGTCGCTAACTGAGGCATATTTTCTCCTTATCTAAGCCAATCGATTGGCTCTTGTCCAGTCTCTTTTAAAAATGCATTGGCCTTGGAAAAAGGGTTGGAACCCCAAAATCCTCTATAAACTGACAAAGGACTGGGATGGGCTGATTCAATAATCAAGTGGTTAGGATTGGTAACCAAGGTCTTCTTCTTGCGTGCATAAGCTCCCCAGAGTACAAAAACGACTGGTCTATCTAGATGATTGACCACCTGAATCACAGCATCTGTAAATGGCTCCCATATCTGACCAGCATGACCATTGGCCTGTCCAGCAGGAACTGTCAAACAAGCATTAAGAAGCAAGACTCCTTGCTCAGCCCAAGCTGTCAAATCATGAGATTTCTTAACCCCGATATCATCTGACAATTCTTTCAAGATATTTTGCAAGGATGGCGGAGCTGGGATAGAGTCAGGTACAGAAAAACTCAAACCCTGCGCTTGACCTGGCCCGTGATAGGGGTCTTGCCCTAGAATCACCACCTTAACGTCTTCTAGGGGTGTGGTCAAGAGAGCCTGAAAAACCTTTTCCTTGGGTGGATAAACAGTCCCCTGACCATAGACCTGATTCATAAACTGATTGATTTTCCCAAAATAACCCTCAGGTAATTGCGCCTTAATCAAAGCATGCCAAGACGAGTGTTGCATAGCCGACTCCTTCATTTTTACTGCCTCTATTATAGCAAAAAGTGGCTATGGAAACCACTTTTTACAGTTTATCTAAACAATCCAGCAAGTCTTGGTAAGAATAGACTTCGTAAGTCGGCTGGGCTTGTGTGTGATTTTCGAGGTGATGAGGATTATACCAGATAGTGTCAATCCCCGCATTATTGCCGCCTTGAATGTCGGCGGTTAGGGAATCTCCAATCATCAGCGTCTTTTCTTTGCTAAAACCTGCAATCTGTTGACCAATTTTTTCATAAAAGAGAGCATCAGGCTTTTGTGTTTGCAACTGCTCAGAGATAAAGACTTGATTGAAATAAGGTGACAGACCAGACTGAGTCAAACGCCCTGTCTGGATAGCAGTAATGCCATTTGTCGCAGCATACAAGTCATAATCACGATCGATGAGACTGTCCAAAAGTTCATGAGCGCCTGAAATCGTTTGTCCCTGTTGGGCTAAGTAAAATTGGTAACGCTGGGCTAGAAAACTACCGTCTTTTTCCTGTCCAAAATGAGAAAATAAACGAGAAAAGCGCTTGTTAACCAGCTCTTGTTTACTGATTTTCTTCAGCTCCAAGTCTTTCCAGAGAGCCTTGTTCATAGGAACGTAATAATCTTTATAAGCCTGAATATCCGCAACTCCTTCTTCTTTTAGAAGTTGGGTCAAAGCCACATCCTCAGCAGCATCAAAATCAAGAAGAGTGTGGTCGAGGTCGAAGAGTAGAAATTTGTAGGACAATTTTAGGTTTTCCTTTCTGAAAATTCATTAAGAACATTATATCATAAAGCACCTCATACAATTAACTAATTTAATCACTTGAAAAAATTCGAACACTTTCTATACAACTAACAGCTCAAATCGTTCAGAATAAAACAATCCTAACTATCGAACACCCTAACTTCATAAATATCTATGCAATTCTAGACTTAGAATTCCTATAAACTAAATGTTTTCGTACTCTTCTAAGTAATTGATTGCCTTAAACTTTAATTTTTGAAGGATTCTAAAGCTAGAATAGTCTCATCACAATCAGTTTTGAATGATTCACAATTTAGAAACACTATAGGTTTACTCTTGTTAAAATAAAAAGGAACTGCCCAAAGCAATCCCTTTTTATTTACTTAAAATTTGATAGTTGAGATAATCAATAGCCCACCTATAAAAAGTGTTATAGTAAAATTCCTTATTTATTGATTTCAAGCTCAGACAACTGTGTTTGAATAACTGACAGTTCTGCACCAGCCTGAAGAAGAGCAGCTGCAGTATAAGCACCTTCTACAATTGGAACCCTATTGATCATGATACTTTTATCACTGAAATCAGCCACCATTTCTAAGTTCATTTTAGCAGAACCCAGGTCAAAAAAGGCTAATAAGGTATCTGCTGGATTTTCGGAAACAACCCTATCTACTTGATCAAAACTTGTTCCAATTCCTCCATCTTCGGTTCCTCCTACATAAGTAATCGGAACATCTTTAGCTACTTCACTAATCAGTTCAACGACACCTTCTGCAATGTTTTTGGAATGTGAAACGATAACAAGACCAATACTTCCCATTAAACCACCCCAGTTTCTAAAAGAGCAGTAAAGAGTAATCCTGATGAGAATGATCCAGGATCAATATGTCCAAGAGAACGTTCTCCTACATAAGACGCCCTTCCTTTAGTTGCAAGTAAATCTTTGGTAGCATTCACTACCTTATCAATAACCTCTTGAGTCAATTGACCAGCAGACAAAGCAGCAATAACAGGAGTCCAAACATCAACCATTGTCTTTTCTCCAACTTCTGCTTTCCCACGTTTGACAATCATATCCAAACCGCTTTGTAAGATTTCCTCTATTTTCGAATTAGAGTCAGCCTTGGCCATGCCCATAAAAGCAGAGCCATACAAGGGACCAGAAGCACCTCCTACCTTACTTAGTAGTTGCATTGAGACAAGTTTAAACACATCACTGCTGGTTTCAAATTGCTTTCCTTCTAAATTTTCCATAACTGCAGCCATTCCACGCGCCATGTTTCCACCGTGGTCTCCATCTCCTATAGGAGTGTCTAGCTCACTAAGATAATCTTTCTGTTCTTGAATCTTTTCATTAAAAAGTTTCATCCATTCAAGAGCTTGTTCAGCATTCATACGACATTTCCTCCTTGAATTTTACCAAGCTGGTGTAGTAACAGGTGCATTTAGAGCATTCAACCACTCATCATCTGCCAATCGAATCAATGTTAATGATAAGCCAGCCATATCGATTGAAGTCATATAGTTTCCAATTTTCTTAAACGCCAACTCAACACCTTTTTCATGGAGCAATTTAGCCACATCATTTGCAAATACGTATTGTTCCATAAGTGGTGTGCTTCCTAAACCATTGATGAGAAGCCCATAGCGTTCACCAGCTTTAAGTTGGAAACCTTCAGATAATTTTTCAACCAATTCTGAAGCCAATTGTGCTGAAGGTCGCATTTTCTCTTTTTTATATCCAGGCTCACCGTGAATACCAACTCCGTATTCAAATTCATCATCTTCTAGAACAAATCCTGGTTTCCCAACTTCTGGAACAGTAGCGCCAGATAGAGCTAATCCAATTGTTTTAATTTCTAAGACAAGTTTGTCGGCCAAGTCCTTCATTTCAGATAATGATTTACCAGAACGAGCTGCAGCCCCCAAAATTTTATGGACTAATATAGTACCTGCAACACCTCGACGGCCTTGGGTATAGAGACTATTTTCAACAGCGATATCATCATCAACCACAACACTTGCTACATCAATACCTTCCATTTCAGCAAGTTCTTGTGCAATTTCAAAGTTCATAATGTCACCAGAATAGTTCTTGATGACCATGAAAACTCCAGCACCTTCATCAGCCGCCTTAATGGCTTCTAAAATTTGATTCGGAGTAGGTGAAGTGAAGACTGCTCCACAAATGGCAGCAGACAACATTCCATCTCCTACAAATCCAGCATGACTGGGTTCATGTCCTGAACCTCCACCTGAAATGAGTCCAACTTTTCTTGTCTTTTCTGCCTTTCTAACGATAACATCAAAACCATCTAAGCGTTGAACCAAGTCATCATGCATGAATGACAACCCCTGCAACATTTCATCAACAACTTGTGTCGGTTCATTTATAATTTTTTTCATGAGAAACTCCTTTCGGCATGTATCTTTGTTTTCGATTTCATTATATACTTTTTATTGCTGGATGATAAGGGACAGATTCTATTATTTGTCCCCTTTTAAACCCGTTTCAAACATTTTTTTGGTAAAATGAAGGAAGTAAAAGAAAGGCTTCCTATGGCATCATCACTCATTACAAAAAAACGGATTGCCAAGGCATTTAGAGACCTATTAGCTACTAGAGAATTTGATAAAATCTCCATTGTAGATATCATGGAATCAGCTGGCATTCGTAGACAGACCTTTTACAATCACTTTCTTGACAAATATGAACTGTTAGACTGGATATTTGAAACTGACTTAACCGAGTATATCACCAATAACTTGGACTTCATTTCAGGCCAAAAACTATTACAAGAATTATTTCTTTATTTCGAACAAGAGCGTGATTTTTATATTCAACTTTTTGATATTCAAGGGCAAAATAACTTCTATGACCACTTTATCAGCTACTGTCGCTTGCTTGTATCAAAAATTTTAAGAGAATATGGTCAGATTGATAGCGATTCATCTGCTTATACTTGTTTTTTGCTAGATTATCACTCACATGCTCTAGCAGAAATCGTGAAGGCTTGCGTCAATAAAAAAAGTCCAGTTCCACAACCAGGCTATCTCATCATGACAATTATTGGAAAGAGGCCACAATGACATTTATTTCAAATCATAAACAGAAAATTATTTCAAGTTACATTTCAGCAACTGTCAGCAGTCATCCTGAATTAGAAAAACACCCTACTTTACCACTAGTCTATCAAAAAAATCGCAACCCTCATCAGATTCCAATATTGTCGGGTGGAGGTTCCGGTCACGAACCTGCGCATATTGGATATGTGGGAAAAGGAATGCTTACCGCTGCTATCTATGGCCAATTATTTACTCCTCCTACAAGAACTGAAATCTTAGAGTCCATTCGTTTTTTAAACAATGGTCACGGTGTCTTCATCATTGTAAAAAATTTCGAAGCAGACATCAAAGAATTTAGCTGGGCCATTAATACTGCTAGACAAGAAGGAATTAAGGTCGGCTATAGTCTAGCACACGACGATATTTCTATTGAACCTCACAATAGATTTCAAATTAGAGGAAGAGGGCTTGCAGGGACTATTTTACTTCATAAAATCCTAGGATATGCGGCTCAGAACGGTGCTGACATCGAGCAACTAACTGATTTAGGTTATGAACTTGCTCCCGAAATCGCAACAATTGGCTTTGCAAGAAAAGCTGCTAGTCTCCCCCAAGCCACCCTTCCACTATTTAACTTGGAAGAAGGAAATATTTCTTATGGTATTGGGATACATGGCGAAGAAGGCTATCGTATCGTCCCATTTCAATCATCGGAAATCCTTGCAAATGAAATTATAAATAAATTAAGATTGTACTATCATTGGAAACATGGGGATCAATTTATATTGCTTGTAAATAATCTAGGCACTACTACCAACCTAGAAATGGGAATATTTATCAATGATCTTCTTCAACTCTTAGAAATTGAAGGAGTCACTATTACTTTTATAAAATCAGGAACATTTATGACCAGCCTAGATATGGCAGGTATATCCGTAACTCTTTGCCCCGTAAAAAATAAACAGTGGTTAGAAGCGCTCAATGCTCCAACGACAGCTTTTGCATGGTAATTTGCTTATATAACTCAAAAGGGCTACCTCACTTGATAGCCCCTTGCTTTTATCTTATACTCAATGAAAATCAAAAAGCAAACTAGGAAACTAGCNNGTCAGTGAGCATATCTACGTTAAGGCGACGCTGACGTGGTTTGAAGAGATTTTGAAAGAGTATTAGACTATACTTTCCCAAAATGCGTCAAAAAACCTTGCAACTAGGTTACAAGGTTAATGACATTAATCGAAGTTAACGTATTCTTTTTGAAGTTCAAGAACTTCTTCCATTGTTGAACACTCTGTAAGGGCACGGTTAGCGTACTCTTCCATCTTAGCAGTATCCAATTTCTTCATCAAGCTACGTGTACGAAGGACAGATGTTGCTGACATAGAGAACTCATCCAAGCCCATTCCGACAAGAAGCGGAACAGCTTTTTGGTCACCAGCCATCTCACCACACATACCAGCCCATTTACCTTCAGCGTGAGCTGCCTTGATAACGTTGTTGATCAAGCGAAGGATTGATGGGTTATATGGTTGGTAAAGGTATGAAACTTGCTCATTCATACGGTCTGCTGCCATTGTATATTGGATCAAGTCGTTTGTACCAATTGAGAAGAAGTCTACTTCTTTAGCAAATTGGTCTGCAAGCATCGCTGCTGCAGGGATTTCAATCATGATACCAACTTGGATGTCATCCGCAACTGCAACACCTTCAGCAAGAAGGTTTGCTTTTTCTTCTTCATAAACTGCTTTGGCTGCACGGAATTCTTTCAAAAGGGCAACCATTGGGAACATGATACGCAATTGACCATGAACAGAAGCACGAAGAAGGGCACGGATTTGTGTACGGAACATTGCATCTCCAGTTTCAGAAATAGAGATACGAAGGGCACGGAATCCAAGGAATGGGTTCATTTCGTGTGGCATATCGAAGTAAGGAAGTTCCTTATCTCCACCAATATCCATTGTACGAACAACCACTGGTTTACCATTCATTCCCTCAAGAACAGCCTTGTATGCTTCATACTGCTCGTCTTCTGTTGGGAAGTCTTGAGAATCCATGTACAAGAACTCTGTACGGTAAAGTCCAACAGCTTCAGCACCGTTGTTGTTAACACCTTCAACGTCTTTTGGAGTACCGATGTTAGCAGCCAACTCGAAGTGTTTACCGTCAGCAGTCACTGTTTGAGCATCTTTCAAAAGTGCCCATTCAGCTTTTTGTTTAGCATAAGCTTCACCAGCTGCTTTAAATTCTGCCGCTTGTTCATCTGTTGGGTTGATAATCACTTCACCAGTAATTCCGTTAACGGCAAGGATATCACCGTCTTTCACCACTTCAGTGATGTTATTTGTTCCCAATACAGCTGCAATTTCAAGTGTACGTGCCATGATAGCTGAGTGGCTTGTACGTCCACCGATGTTTGTTACAAAAGCTTTTACAAAGTTTTTGTCCAATTGAGCTGTATCAGATGGTGTCAAGTCATGCGCAATCACGATTACTTCTTCATTGATAGAAGCTGGGTTTGGCAATTTCTTACCAAGAAGATTTGCCAATACACGTTTTGTCACGTCGCGGATATCCGCTGCACGTTCTTGCATATATGGGTTGTCTTCCATGCCTTCAAAGATAGTGATGAACATGTCAGTCACTTCTTTAAGACCTGCTTCTGCATTGACTTTCTTAGCACGGATTGTTTCTTTAATCTGACCAATCAATTCTGGGTCAGCAAGAACCATCAAATGAGCGTCAAAAACTTGAGCCGCTTCTTCACCAAGCGTACCTACAGCTTTCTCACGGATAAGAGAAAGCTCGTTTTGAGAAGCTTCAAGAGCTACATCCAAACGAGCCTCTTCTGCGTTTGTATCTTCGACTGAAACAGTCTCGAATGACAAATCCGGTTGAACGAGTAGATATGCTTTTGCAACTGCAACACCGTCAGATGCTGCGATTCCTTTAAGCATTTCTGTCATTTCCCTTATGCCAATCCTTCTTTTTCCATTGTTTCTGAGATTGCAGCGATAGCGTCATCTGCATCTGCACCTTCAGCTGAGATAGTTACGTCAGCACCTTGGCCAACACCAAGACTCATAACACCCATAATTGATTTAAGGTTAACTGATTTACCTTTGTACTCAAGAGTGATATCTGAAGCAAATTTGCTAGCAGTTTGCACCAACAATGTTGCTGGACGTGCGTGAATACCTGTTTCTGCCACTACGTGGAAATCTTTAGAAGCCATAGTTTGACTCTCCTTTTGTTCTTTCTTTTTTGAGTTATATGTGATAACCCTTACAATTTGGTATTATATCATCTTCTAGGATTTTTTTCAAGCATTTTCTGGATTTTCCTTCAATTTCCTTTCAGATAACTTGCTGAAAATCTTCTGTCCTAGATAACAAAACACAGGATATAGTTTCTTTAAAAACGATTTATAGGATAATCATTGCTATTTTATAAAGTAAACACTACATATTGTGTTTTGTGAGCTTGAGTAGAAAAATTAACCACTATATTTAGTTCAAATCATTGACAAAATTTTATTTTCTGATATACTAAGATAGTATTAAATTTTGAAGAGGAGTTACACAATGGTAACCGTTTATTCTAAAAACAATTGTGTCCAATGTAAAATGACCAAGCGTTTCTTGGACAGTAATAACGTTGAATATAAAGAAATCAATCTTGATGAGCAGCCTGAGTACATCGATCAAGTTAAAGAGCTCGGTTTTAGCGCAGCTCCTGTTATCCAAACACCAACTGAAGTCTTTTCAGGTTTCCAACCAGGAAAACTGAAACAATTAGCATAATCTTAGTACATCATCCAGAAGAAACTGCTTCTAGGGCTAACTTAGAAGCCTATCTTTTGTAATTAGATAAGGGAAATTTTATGGGATTAAAACATCTTGAGGACGTGACTTACTTCCGTCTCAATAACGAAATCAACCGTCCTGTTAATGGACAAATCATGCTTCATAAAGATAAGGAAGCCTTGGATGCCTTCTTTAAAGAAAATGTCATTCCAAACACTATGGTTTTTGATTCAATTAAAGATAAAATCAACTACCTCATTGAACATAACTACATCGAAACAGCCTTTATCAAGAAATACCGTACAGAGTTCTTGGAAGAATTGGCTCAATTTATCAAAGACCAAAACTTCCAATTCAAGTCATTCATGGCAGCTTATAAATTTTACAATCAATATGCCTTAAAGACTAATGACGGTGAATATTATCTTGAAAGTATGGAAGACCGTGTCTTCTTTAACGCCCTTTATTTCGCTGATGGGAATGAAGCTGTTGCAATCGATATTGCCAATGAAATCATCCACCAACGCTACCAACCTGCTACTCCTTCTTTCCTCAATGCTGGACGTGCTCGTCGTGGGGAGTTGGTATCTTGTTTCCTAATCCAAGTGACGGATGATATGAACTCTATCGGACGTTCTATCAACTCAGCTCTTCAACTTTCACGTATTGGTGGTGGTGTGGGAATTACCCTCAGCAACCTTCGTGAAGCTGGTGCACCTATCAAAGGCTACGAAGGAGCAGCTTCTGGCGTCGTACCAGTCATGAAACTCTTCGAAGACAGCTTCTCTTACTCTAACCAATTGGGTCAACGTCAAGGTGCCGGTGTTGTTTACCTCAATGTCTTTCACCCAGATATCATCGCCTTCCTTTCAACTAAGAAAGAAAATGCCGATGAAAAAGTTCGTGTCAAAACCCTTTCACTTGGTGTTGTAGTACCTGATAAATTCTACGAATTGGCTCGTAAAAATGAAGAAATGTACCTCTTCAGTCCTTACTCTGTAGAAAAAGAATACGGTGTGCCATTCAACTACATCGACATTACTGAAAAATACGATGAATTAGTCGCAAATCCAAATATTCGCAAGACAAAAATCAAGGCGCGTGATTTGGAAACTGAAATCTCTAAATTACAGCAAGAGTCTGGCTACCCTTATGTAGTCAATATTGATACGGCTAACCGTGCAAATCCTGTTGATGGAAAGATTATCATGAGTAACTTGTGTTCTGAGATTCTTCAAGTCCAAGAACCAAGCTTGATCAACGATGCTCAAGAATTCCTGCAAATGGGAACGGACGTTTCATGTAACCTTGGTTCAACCAACGTGGTTAACATGATGACTTCACCTGATTTTGGTCGTTCTATCCGTGCTATGGTTCGTGCCCTTACTTTCGTTACAGATAGTTCACATATCGTAGCTGTACCAACGATTGACCATGGAAATAGCCAAGCCCACACCTTTGGTCTCGGTGCCATGGGACTGCACAGCTACCTTGCCCAACAACTGATTGAATATGGATCGTCTGAGTCTGTTGAATTTACAAGCATCTACTTTATGCTTATGAACTACTGGACTTTGGTTGAGTCAAACAATATCGCGCGTGAACGTGGTATCACCTTCCACAACTTTGAAAAATCAAACTATGCTAAGGGAAGCTACTTTGACAAGTATGTAACTGGCGAATTTGTTCCAAAATCAGACCGTGTTAAAGAACTTTTCAAAGATGTCTTTATCCCAAGTGCTGCTGACTGGGCTGAACTTCGCGACAAGGTTCAAGCAGATGGTCTTTACCACCAAAACCGCCTTGCTGTAGCGCCAAATGGTTCTATCAGCTATATCAACGACGTTTCTGCTTCTATCCACCCGATTACGCAACGTATCGAAGAACGCCAAGAGAAGAAAATCGGTAAAATCTACTATCCAGCTGCTGGATTGTCAACAGAAACCATTCCTTACTACACTTCTGCTTACGACATGGATATGCGTAAAGTGATTGATGTCTACGCTGCTGCGACAGAGCACGTGGATCAAGGACTTTCACTCACCCTCTTCATGCGTAGTGACATTCCAAAAGGTCTTTACGAATGGAAGAAGGAAAATAAACAAACGACACGTGACTTGTCTATCCTTCGTAACTATGCCTTTAACAAGGGTATCAAGTCTATCTACTACGTCCGTACCTTTACAGATGATGGTGGAGAAGTCGGTGCTAACCAGTGTGAAAGCTGTGTGATTTAGTTTCTAGCATAGAAACACTATTTTTCCCCTAAGCAGCACTGATAAAATCAAATCTACTATGTCATAACATAATTTATGTAACATTTTAAAAGTCGGGCTTCCGACTTTTTGTGCGATACTCCTATAGAATTATGGTAAAATAGAAATAATTGTGAGTTCGCAATACTAAACACAGAAAGAGATTTTAAATGGAAACTTACTACAAAGCCATTAACTGGAATGCCATCGAAGATGTCATCGATAAATCAACTTGGGAAAAACTGACGGAGCAATTCTGGCTCGATACACGTATTCCCTTGTCAAATGACTTGGATGACTGGAGAAAGCTATCTAACAAAGAGAAAGACTTGGTCGGAAAAGTCTTTGGTG
Organism: Streptococcus sp. 3167; assembly: GCF_013277175.1. NCBI lineage: Bacteria > Bacillati > Bacillota > Bacilli > Lactobacillales > Streptococcaceae > Streptococcus > Streptococcus sp. 3167. Next base: position 19,960 of record NZ_VMML01000020.1, read on the forward strand.
GTTTAACCCTTCTGGACACCATGCAATCTGAAACTGGGGTTGAAGCCCTTCGCGCAGACATCCGTACACCACATGAGGAAGCTGTTTTCAATAACATCCAATTTATGGAATCTGTCCACGCTAAATCTTATTCATCAATCTTTTCTACCTTAAATACAAAGGCTGAGATTGAAGAAATTTTCGAATGGACCAATACCAATCCTTACCTACAAAAGAAGGCTGAGATTGTCAACGAAATCTACCTCAACGGTAGCCCACTTGAAAAGAAAGTTGCCAGTGTCTTCCTCGAAACCTTCCTCTTCTATTCAGGTTTCTTCACTCCCCTCTACTATCTTGGTAACAACAAACTTGCCAACGTTGCAGAAATTATTAAATTGATTATTCGTGATGAGTCTGTTCACGGAACTTACATTGGTTACAAATTCCAACTTGGTTTCAATGAATTACCTGAAGAAGAGCAAGAAAAACTCAAAGAATGGATGTACGACTTGCTCTACACTCTTTATGAAAATGAAGAAGGCTATACAGAGAGTCTTTATGACGGTGTTGGTTGGACGGAAGAAGTCAAAACCTTCCTTCGCTACAATGCTAACAAGGCTCTCATGAACCTGGGACAAGATCCACTCTTCCCAGATTCAGCTGACGATGTCAACCCAATCGTTATGAACGGTATTTCAACAGGAACTTCCAACCACGACTTCTTCTCTCAAGTCGGAAATGGTTACCTTCTTGGTGAAGTTGAAGCCATGCAAGACGATGACTACAATTACGGTTTGGACTAATACTCTTCGAAAATCTCTTCAAACCACGTCAGCTTCGCCTTGCCGTAGATATGCTCACTGACNNGTGTTTTGAGCAACCTACGGCTAGCTTCCTAGTTTGTTCTTTGATTTTCATTGAGTATAATTCTCCACCACTCTTAATCATCAAAAAGTAAACTAGAAACAACAAAATAATAACTTAATAAAAATGTCGAAAGTTTTGAAAATAAACCTCGATATTTTTGTTTTATTTTGTTGTTTTTGTATTTGAATGATGAGCTAGTTTATGGTAAGATAGTAGTAGGAAACGAGGTGATAATATGCTCAAACAAGAAAAATTAGCCAAAATTTTAGAGACAGTAAATAGTAAAGGAACCATAACGGTTAAACAGATTATGGACGAAATAGCCGTTTCAGATATGACTGCAAGGCGCTATTTACAGGAATTAGCTGATAAAGATTTGCTGATTCGTGTGCATGGTGGAGCTGAAAAACTTCGAACCAACTCCCTTTTGACTAATGAGCGATCAAATATTGAAAAACAAGCCCTCCAAACGGCAGAAAAACAAGAAATAGCCCGTTTTGCAGGCAATCTAGTAGAAGAAAGAGAAACTATTTTTATTGGACCAGGAACAACATTAGAATTTTTTGCGCGCGAATTGCCTATTGACAATATCCGCGTCGTGACCAACAGTCTACCTGTTTTTCTGATTTTAAGCGAACGAAAATTAACAGATTTGATTTTGATAGGTGGAAATTATCGCGATATTACAGGTGCTTTTGTTGGCACATTGACCCTACAAAATCTCTCTAATCTCCAATTTTCTAAAGCTTTCGTTAGCTGTAATGGTATTCAAAACGGAGCTCTAGCTACTTTTAGCGAGGAAGAGGGAGAGGCTCAACGCATCGCTTTAAATAATTCTAATAAAAAATATTTACTCGCAGATCATAGTAAGTTCAATAAGTTTGATTTTTATACTTTTTATAATGTATCAAATCTTGATACTATTGTTTCAGATTCTAAACTAAGTGATTCAATCCTTTTTGAGCTATCTAAACTTACTAAAGTCATCAAGCCTTAATCAACTGAAAGATTCTGGGTAAGAACTCAATTTCAGAAGAAAATGAAGTAAATCTTCCTACAAAAACGCATAGTATCAAGTTTTTTCAACACCTGATATTATGCGTTTTTCTGTATCAAAGACTTTTTGCCCAATTATTTTATCTGCCATCTCAAAGCTATGCATTGAGAAACCTGCGACTTGCTTTCTAGTTTAAAGTTGCTCTTTGATTTTTATTGAGTATAAGCAACGTGATTAGATAAGAGTTTTGCAGCGTACTAAATACGAGATTTAACTTTTTTGGAAATTGGTTACGATTGTTGAAACGGCATAAAATCTGAATCAAAGGAGATATTATCCCGTTCTTCAGGACTGATAAAATTTAAAAAGATATTTTTAAATTCTTCCAGCTCATAGTCTGAATGGCAAATCCATTCTTTACCGGTCGAGACATACCATTTTCCAAGACTTTTTAATTCTTCATTCGTCAAACACGGTATTTGAGAGCATTTTTCGAAATTGATAATATAAACTTTTTCATAAATAGATTGGATAAAATTTTTGAACATCTTTTTACCTCACTATAATTCTATATCTAATGACTCATTCTACTAGTCTATAATCTGACTTTCTGCTACTTTCTTGTACCAGTGAGCTGATTTCTTAGGATAACGTTCTTGAGTTTCAAAGTCTACATAGAAGAGACCGTAACGTTTCTCATAACCGTTTGACCATGAGAAGACGTCCATCAATGACCAAATGAAGTAACCTTTTACATTAGCACCATCTGCAATCGCATCAGACAAAACCTCCAAGTGTTGTTTCACATAATCAATACGTCCATCATCGTAAACAGTGTTATCAACGAACTCATCTTTATAGCCGAGACCATTTTCAGTGATGTAAATCTTCTTGTAGTTGGGATAATCTTTCTTCACGCGCATGATTTGGTCATACAAACCTTGAGGGTAGATAATCCAATCCCAGTCCGTACGTGGTACATAATCCGGAGCTACACGACGCCCAACACCTTTGATTTGGTATTTAGAGCTTCCTTTCTCACCCTTACCATTATGGATGATTTCAGTTTCGCCATCAAAGGCTTCCATCCAGTCACTCATATAGTAGTTGATTCCTAGGAAATCATTCAAGTCTTTTGCGGCTTCTAATACTTCGAAATCTTCTTCACGAAGATCTAAGCTACCACCATTGGCAGCCAAGATAGCCTCTACCCCTGCCAGAGTCTTTTCAGAGTAGTGACCCAGATAAGTTGCATCCAAGATAAATTTGTTATGGATAATGTCCTCCAACTCTGCCGCAATAACATCTGCAGGATTTTCAGGATCTAGAGGATATTTAGTAGGCAGGGCGTGAACAACACCAATTTCCCCTTTATAGCCTTTCTCTTTGTACAATTTTACCGCGCATGCATGAGACACCATCATATTGTGGTGTGATTGAAAGACTTTGGCAAGGTCGTACTGGATACCTGGAGGGAATTTCCCAACCAAATATTGACCATCACCGATTGGTCCAATTTCATTAAAGGTTGTCCAATAGTTTACTTCTGGAAATTCTTCAAAACAGAAGGCAGCGTAGTCTACAAAATGTTCGATATTTTCACGGTTTAAGAAGTCTCCATTTGAGTGGAGAGCTTCTGGCGTGTCAAAGTGATGAAGAGTTACAAAGGGCTCAACATGACGTTTGTGACACTCTGCAAATAAATTATGATAAAACTCAACACCTTTAGCATTTACTTGACCATAACCAGTCGGGAAAATACGTGACCAGGCAATAGAAATTCGAATGCCATTGACACCATACTCTTCTGCTAGCTTGAGGTCAACTGGGTATCGATTGTAAAAATCACTAGCTGGTTCGGCAGTGTACCAATAGTTATCTTCAAGATATTTATCCCACGCAACTGGTCCTTTTCCATCAGTATGTGTAGCCCCTTCTGCTTGATAGGCAGCTGTTGCGCCACCAAAAATAAAGTCTTTTGGTAATGTTTTTGTCATTTTTTTCACCTATTTCTTGATTTAAATAAAGTAAAAGTGAGAGGAGAGGAGTCAGTGAGCCATGCTTCTCCATCTCACTTCTTGTACCAAGTCACCAAATTGTGACATGAGGAGGTAAAAACGATGTCTTTTTACCGAGGAATTAACAAGGCGATTAGGAAATTCGCCATAGCGATTTCCGTAACGATAGGAGACTGTTTTATAATCCCTAGCCTTAATCGAATTGTGACATGAGGAGGTAAAAACGATGTCTTTTTACCGACGAATTAACAAGGTGATTAGGAAATTCGCCATAGCGATTTCCGTAACGATAGGAGACTTTTCAGAGTCCCTATCGTTAATCGAATTGCGCTTGTACGAATGCAAGAGCACCTTTTCCATCACGGGTTAATTTGATGTATTGAGCGCCTTCTGTCTTGGCAAGTTTAATACCGAGCTTATCTGTTTCTTCTTTCATGTCTTCAAAGTTTGAAGCAACTTGAGGGGCAAGGATAACTAGATCAAACTCTGGCAACATTTCACGGTGAGCACCATAGCCACCTGCTGCTGCTTTCACAGGAACATTATATTCTGCAGCTGCCTTGTTCAAAGCATTTGCAAGGAGACCACTTGTACCTCCACCTGCACAGAGAACGAGGACATTTGTTTCTTCAGTGATGGTATTTTGTGCTGCATCGACACCCGCTTTTTCAAGAATAGCATCCGCTTTTGCAGTGTTAAAGTTTGCAGCAACTTTTTCTTTCAATTCATCATTAGACTTACCTGAACGTTCTTCTTCTAGAGTTTGTTCATCATATACTTTAAGGAATGGGTAGTAAATGACTACGTCAACCACAATTAGAAGGGCGGCAAGAATGAATGATAGCACTTGGAAGTTAGTTCCAAGAACTAGACCTAGTGGAGCTGGGGTTGTCCATGGTAGATTAGCAGTAAATGAATTCATTCCAAGAGTTTCAATAAAGAATTTGAAAATCCATACGTTTGCGATTGGAGCAAAGATAAATGGAATGAAGAAGATTGGATTTAATACAAGTGGTGCACCAAACAAGATTGGTTCATTTACACCAAAGAAAGTTGGAACAACAGACGCACGTCCGATTGCACGGTTACGTTTTGATTTTGTTAACCACATGAACATGAATGGAACAACCAGTGTCGCACCTGTACCACCCATGGTAACGATAAACATTTGTGTACCAGAAGTAAGAATCTTGTCAGCGTGCATACCTTGTTGGAGAAGGTTCAAGTTGACTTCAGCATTTGCATAGGTAATTGCTGCGATAGCAGGTTCAACGATAGATGGACCATGAATACCCACAAACCAGAAGAAGGCAAAGGCACCAAAGATAATGGTAATACCAAGGTATCCGTCTGCTGCTGAGAAGAGTGGTGCAAAGAATTTACCGATTGATTCTGCCACACTAGAACCAACAAAATGACGAGCTAGTAAATCAAGAGCATAAAGTGAAACAACTGAGAGAGTGAATGGAATCACATCTTTAAAGACTTGTGAGATATTTGGTGGAACTTCGTCAGGCATACGAATAGTGACGTTGTTCTTAACACAAACCTTATAGATGGCTACAGTAACGAAGGCAGCAAGGAAGGCTGAAAGCAAACCTTTTGTTCCAAGGAAATCTGTTGCAAAACCACCTGCAATTGGGTCAGCTGCCAACATCAACAAACCAACAATCGCTGCTAACAGCGTTGACATATAGTTGATTTGATTGGTTTTCTCCATGCTACGGTTTACTGAGTCGGTCAATGACTTAGCTGTTGTACCAGCTACCAAGAGAGCCAGAATACCCATAGAATAGCTATAAGGTTTCATCAGAAAGGCTACAACTTCATCAGACCATTTAAAGCCCCATGAGTTTGGTACAAAGGCAATCAAGATAAAGATACTTGAGAAGAGAATAACAGGCATACCTGCAATGAAACCATCACGAATAGCACGAAGATAGATATTACGAGATAGTTTCTCAAAGAAAGGCTTTCCTTTCTCGATAAATGCAATTAGTTTGTTCATTATTTAACTCCTCTCTTATAGAGTTCGATCAAATGGTGCATCAAATCCTTTAACAAGATAGTTGTCATCAAGTGGTCTTGGCCATGCATCATGGTCACACTATACGCTAAGTCCTCACCAGAAGCTTCCTTAGTCAATAGACTTGTTTGCGCGTGGTGAGCCTCTGCAATACAGCTACCAGCTTCCTCTACTAGGTTATCGGCTTTTGCAAAATCACCAGCTTCAGCAGCCTTCAAGGCTTCCAATAGTTTTGAACGAGCATCGCCAGCATAGGCTACGATTTCAAAACCTAACAATGTTACTTCTTCCCTATTCATGATAGAATTCTCCTTATATAATATAGTGTTAAATAATTTTTATGACAATAAACGTTGGATATGTAGAACTAGATAAACTCGTTCACTTTTATACAAATCAAGACCCGTATGTTGCGTAATCACATCATAGATCTTGGAACCAATCTCGAAGGCTTTTGGATAGGATTGTTTAATATGATCTTCCATATCCAGAAGTGATTGGTTATCATCTCTAGATCTATCTAAATAATCCAAGAAATAATTCAAATGTATCATAAAACGATCATAGAAATGGTTATTCTCTTTGGTTCGTTGAATTGCATAGTCCTTCAAAACTTCTTCAACATTCCTGAGAATTTCTTTCCTCTTATCAATCGACTCCACAAGTTCCACTTCATTTTCACCTTCGGCATTGATGAAATGATAAGCAATCCGAATAATTTCGTCTTCAGGAAAATGATCTGCTAGCTTCTGGCAGTAAATTTCAAAAGCTTCATTTGCGATTTGAAAAGCGACAGGATACTTAGTGGAAATATCTGGCAGATTACTATCCTTGTACCTTCCTTGTGCTAGAGCTTGGTAAGAACAGTAAATATGGTCTGTCAAGGTTACGTAGAGATATTCTTGAATCGGATAGTGATATTTCTTTGAAAGCTTATCAATGATTTCATAAGTCACTGTGATAAAATCAAGCGGAACATCTTTGAGGAGAGCCATAAAGTTTTCTCTGGACTCTTCCGTCTTCATCCGAAAGATTTTCTCAACCTGATTTTCAGCAATCAAATCCCCCTTCTTCTTTCCAAATGCAATCCCCTTACCAATCACAATCACTTCTTCTCCTTTATCATTTCTGACAAGCGAGACATTGTGATTCATTGGATTTAGAATTCGATACATGTCAACCTCCTTTTATATCTTAAAGGTATATGAGTACAAAAAATGACCACAAATGAACTAGAAAATCAGCCGATTTCTAATTCACCTGTGATCATGCCTAATCTTACTTAGTAACACTCACCTTGTATTAACTTGTGATTTAAGTATAGCACAAGTAAGCTATTTTGTAAACCTTTACATACAACTTTTTTAAACTTAACTATGTTCTAAAATTCATCAAACAGAGGCTCTGTTTTTATTTATTTTTGTAAATCAAAACAAAAACAGGAAGACAGAAAAATAAAAAAGTAGCTACATTTTTAAAATTCATTAAATCTAATAAACAAAGAACACAAGAAACTATAAAACAAAATACGGTTATTTTTTTAAACGAACTATTCATAAAGAAATAACCTTTAAGGTAAATCTATGGTGTAAACAAGGTTTACAAATGGCACCTCTACTGTAGCTACAGCAACTGTCCAATAATTTTCTACAGCAGTTTTTACAGCCCAGCCAATCGCACCACTTATTACAGCAACAAATCCAGCCGTAACAGGATTAACCGCAAATTGTTTTAAATGCCATCCAGCATATCCAGTAGCGAAAGCTCCAGCAGCCCAGCCACCCATCCCCCTCACTTGAGGACCAAGATTGAAACGAAAACCTACAGGACCTCTTTCGTAAACGTTAGGCAACTCTTTTACAGCTTCATACATCAAACTTGCTTCTTGTACAGAAATACCAATATTTTTTGCTAGCTCTTCAGGAGTACCTTTTAAATTTATATTTCCAAATTTATCTACATAAAAATAATCTTCCAAAATTTGACCAGCATTTACAATATCTTCTGAAACCGAAACATTATAAAATTTATTCCCATCAACATTCAAAACAATATCATTTGTTTTATCTACTCTAGTTAGGGCACTATCTGCAAATACAGAATGACTAACCATAGGTAAGGCTGATGAGAATATTGAAACAATACCTAGTCCTACAACTAACGCTTTAAAACTCTTTTTAGTAGCCATTTATCTTCTCCTTTTATAAAACAACGAATTGAAATGTGCGTCTAAATATAGTTTATTCTGGCAATATTGTTTCCGTATTATTCCTTCCTAGCTCGTAAAATAAACTATACCTTATTTTTATTATACTTCATCTAGTTACTTTCTAATTCATATTAACTTGTGATTTAAGTGTAGCACAAGTAAGTTAATTTGTAAACCTTTACATACAACTTTTTTTAAAATTTTTTTAGATTCATGTTCCTAACCTAGGAGGACTTGCTTACACGCGTTCTTTCCATGAAGTTGCTGTTGTTTGAAGAACTTTGTTGAGTTCGTCAATGTTTTCAAAACCAGTTGTGCGAAGCCATTCACGAGCTGCTGCTTCACCATCTTTGATGTATGCTTCAACTGATCCAGCCCATGTAGCACGGCCACAAAGAACACCATTGAAGTTTGCACCTGATTCATGGGCAAATACAAGAGTATCTTGGAAGAGTTTAGCTGATACACCAGCACTCAAGTAGATGTATGGCAAGTTCGTTGCTTCATCTTGAGCTTTGAAGAAGGCTGCTGCTTCTTCACGTGTATAAACCGCTTCACCTTCAGCGAAGCCTTCAACATATTTAATGTTAACAGGAACTTCTACTTTCAAGACATCAATGTTAAAGCGTGGGTCTGAGAAGACTTTCATAGCACCGATAACTTTGTGTGGTTTTACTTTCGCGTATTCTACAGAACCTGCATCAGCAATTTTTTCATCGTAAGCAAGGATTTCAAGGAAGAATGGGATATCTTCAGCCACACATTCAGAACCGATGCGTTCGATATAAGCTTGTTTTTCTTGGTTGAGTTCGTCTGAGCTATCTACATCATAGTAAAGCAAGAATTTAACTGCATCTGCACCTTCTTCTTTAATACGTTTTGCAGACCAAACATCCAAGCAGTCTGGCAAACGTTTTGTACTTGTTGTGTCATAACCTGTTTTTTCATAAGCAAGGAGAAGACCAGCTTTTTCATCAAGAGCTTTAGTTGCTGGAAGTCCATACTCAGGGTCAAGAAGCATAGATGAAGCATATTTAGTCAATTCATCTGCTACCAAGACTTTAAGTTCTTCCATTTGGGCCACAGTTGGTTCTTCTGTTTGGTGTTGAGCCATGAGGCGTTTCAAAGCACCACGTTGGTCAAATGCAAGAGCTGAGATGATACCATTTTCATCAGAAAGTTTTTCTAAGCGTGCACGTTTTTGTTCTGTTAAAGCCATTTTATACCTCTTTTACTATTAATTGATCATATAGAGCTTGATAGTTGGCCATGTTGACATGACCAGTCATTTTTTCTTGAGCATTGAGCATACCAAGGACATTTGCCTTGATGAGTAATTCTGCATCCGATTCTTTGTGAAGAAGTCCTGAAGAAATTCCTGCCACAGTAGAGTCTCCAGATCCAACAGGATTTACCACCTGAATTCTAGGAATATCTACCTTGTAGAAAGTGTCACCATGTTTGGCAAAAGTACCGTTGGCACCAAGTGAAACGATAATCCATTCAATCCCTGCAAACAAAGGTTCTTGAAGTACTTCTTTTAATTCATCCAAATCCTCAGAAACTTCTCTTCCAAGAAGCTGAGACAATTCTTCATTATTTGGTTTGATGACTGTTGGTTTATGGGGTGATTCAAGAACAGCCTGAAGAGCCGCACCAGAGCAGTCCAAAACAACAGGCTTGCCAGCTTGATTAGCAAGTTCTACCAAGTTCGCATAGTAATCAACTGGAAGGCCAGCTGGCAGACTACCTGAGATAGCTACTACTTCAACTGACTCTAAGAGATTTTTGAAATGATCCAAAAAGCCTTTTTCTTCCTGTTCCAATACTTCAGGTCCTTTTTCAAGAACTTCTGTTTGGTTGTCTCCGTGAAGAATAGCGATACAGTTACGAGTTTCTCCTTGAATTGAGAAGAAATCTTTCTTTACTTGATCATCGATATGTTCAACCAAAAACTCACCAAGTTTGCCACCCACTAAACCAGTAGCAAGAACAGAATCCCCAAATTCTGAAAGTACTCGGGTAACATTGAGTCCCTTACCACCAGCCGTTTTGGTTACATCCACCACACGATTGACAGTATCAATCTTCAACTCATCCAAGGGATAGGAAATATCAATGGATGGGTTCATTGTGACTGTTAAAATCATAGGTCACCTCTTAGTCGTGGTATTCTCCGCGATCCCATTTTTCAAGGAATTCAGTGAAGAAGTTTGCGTCTGTTTGTCGATTATTGTGACTTTCAAGGTGTTCAATTTTCGCAATTAATTTTTTGTTTTCTTCAGATGGTTTGTATTCAGCATGGATGAAGGCCTCGATGATATCACACATGAGCAATTCACCAGTAATCTTACCACCAAAACCGATAACATTAGCGTTCAATTGTTCTTTAGCATAAAGGGCTGTTGTCATATCACGAACCAAGGCAGAACGAACACCTGGAACTTTATTTACAGCGTTGTTGATACCAACACCAGTACCACAGATACATACTCCAAGATCAGCTTGACCGCTAGTTACAGCTTCCCCTACTTTTTTACCAAAGATTGGGTAGTGAGTACGTGTATGGTCATAGGTACCAAAGTCAATGACTTCATATCCTTTTGATTTCAAAAATTCTGAAACCGCCATTTTTTCATCTGTTACGATGTGGTCACATCCAATTGCAATTCTCATTAGTTATTCCCTCCGATTAATTATATAAATCTAATATCATTTATCCCTACTCAAGAAAAATCAAGATTAGCTTAGGAAGCGAGCTGCAAGCATAACTGAGGTTAGCTAAAGTGAGCTGACAACAGATTATCTTGATTTTTGAAGAGTATTAGCACATTTTATTCAACATGTCGACCCGGATTTGATGACGTCCACCATCGTATTGACCGTTAACAAATCCTTTAGCGATATTTTTAGCCAATTCATCACCAACAAGTTGTGCTCCCATAGTGATTATACGTGAGTTGTTGTGGCCACGAGTCATATAAGCTGAACGTTCGTCAGATACTTCTGCAGCAACCATTCCTTTGATCTTAGTTGCGACCATAAATGGACCAGCTCCATAAGCATCAATCACGATACCAAGGTTTTGTTCTTCTTTGTTTACTTCTGCAGCAACAGCAAGAGTCACATCAACAAAGTCTTGACCTTCAGCTGTAACATCCACAAGGTGGAAGTTTTCTTTTTCTAAGAAGTCTTTCACAACTTCTTTCAATCTCAAACCTGCAGCATCTGCACCGATAACAATAGACATATTGTATACTCCTTTTTATTTTTTCTATGCTGGATTCCAGCAGTGTATTGGCTGTCTTTAAGAAACAGTCAATTAGTCCTCACAAACATAATATACTACTATTGTTTGAAAAAGTCAATAGTTTGTGTTTGTTTTTGTTGTTTATTTTTTTGATTTTTTATAAAACTTCTATCTCAAACCCTAATTCTTCAACCTGATTGGCTTCTAAGAGACGAACATTCTTCTTATCTTCTAAATGTCTTCTAAATGATTTTCTGCTGAATTTTAAGCAGACTATCATTTCTCTTTTTAGAATCAAAAGGACGAGATTGTGGAAGCTCTGTGGGACTAATAGGTTGTGGCATTCAAATATCCTCCAATCGTTTTACTTTACGAATAGTATACAGGAGGTCTTCCATGAATGATAGATACCTTGTTATGACGCGCTTACTTATGACGCTCTTACCATCCATCAACAGAGAGAAGGACGACAAAAAAGAAAGGACAAAATTTGTCCTTTCTGAATCTTAGCTAACTTCCCTCTACTATAGTTGGCAAAGAGGCTTCTTCACTATCTGCTATAGGGTGAGTATATCCAGCTAATGTGTAGGTTACCCTAGTTCTTTTTAATTGATAAAGATTTTTGCATGTGAAGGCTATTGAGAATCAAATAGAATCATCTACTTAAGCTTCTTCATCATCTTTTTTCTTTTTAGAAAAGAGTAAACCGACTGCTCCAAAGATTGATAGAAGTCCTAGAGCAGCTGTAGTGCTATCTGATCGACTACCAGTATTAGGTAATGCTGCTGCCTTAGCCTTGTCTTTAGCCACTGGATTAACTGCTGCTACTGCGGCAATTCCGTCTGCTTGCGCTTTGTCCACGCCTGCTTGGTCGCTTGCTGCGTCAATGGCTTGGATAGCTTTGTCCGCTGCCGCTTTAGCTTGTTCCTTAGCCGCTGCTTTTTCTGCATCTGAAAGGTTAGCGTTCGCATCAATCTCGGCTTCTTTTTCCTTAAGCTTAGCTGCTACTGCTTCCTTAGCTTTGTCTTTAGCCACTGGGTTAACTGCTGCTACTGCGGCAATTCCGTCTGCTTGCGCTTTGTCCACGCCTGCTTGGTCGCTTGCTGCGTCAATGGCTTGGATAGCTTTGTCCGCTGCCGCTTTAGCTTGTTCCTTAGCCGCTGCTTTTTCTGCATCTGAAAGGTTAGCGTTCGCATCAATCTCGGCTTCTTTTTCCTTAAGCTTAGCTGCTACTGCTTCCTTAGCTTTGTCTTTAGCCACTGGGTTAACTGCTGCTATTGCGGCAATTCCGTCTGCTTGCGCTTTGTCCACGCCTGCTTGGTCGCTTGCTGCGTCAATAGCTTGGGTAGCTTGGTTCGCTGCTTGCTTAGCTCGACCTTTAGCTGCATCCTTTTCTTCTTTTGTTGCATTTGGAGTGTTGTCAATTGCTGCTAATTTATCTGCTAATTTTTTCGCTAAGTCTGCTTTAGCAGC
>NZ_VMML01000021.1:0-80456 GCF_013277175.1 Streptococcus sp. 3167
ATCATCGTAAACGCTTCGGCTTACGAATGAATTTGATTGCTGGCATTATCAATCATGAACTAGGATTCTAGTTTTGCAGGAAGTCTAATAAAAGTAAAGGAAATCTAGTGCGAGTAAAAATTAATCTCAAATGCTCCTCTTGTGGCAGTATCAATTACCTAACCAGTAAAAATTCAAAAACCCATCCAGACAAGATTGAGGTTTTAAAGTATTGTCCCAAGGAAAGAAAAGTAACCCTACATCTTGAATCTAAGTAGATTTTATGGTAAAATAATAGGGATTGTAAGGAGTTTGATATGTATAACCTATTATTAACCATTTTATTAGTATTATCTGTTGTGATTGTGATTGCGATTTTCATGCAACCAACTAAAAACCAATCCAGCAATGTATTTGATGCCAGCTCAGGTGATTTGTTTGAACGCAGTAAAGCACGCGGTTTCGAAGCTGTGATGCAGCGTTTGACAGGGATTTTAGTCTTTTTCTGGCTAGCCATTGCCTTAGCATTGACGGTATTATCAAGTAGATAAGAAAATAATGGGCAGGACTAGGTCTTTGCCTCTTTTTGTTTTTATATTCTTCAAAAATCTCTTCAAACCACGTCAGCTTTCATCTGCAATCTCAAAACAGTATTTTGAGCTGACTTCGTCAGTTCTATTCACAACCTCAAAACGGTGTTTTGAGCAACCTGCGGCTAGCTTTTTAGTTTGCTCTTTGATTTTTATTGAGTATGAAAGGATGTTTGAGAAGGTTTTACAGTAAAAGAAAATTAAAAAATCTAGAAAGAAAATATGAAAGATAGAATAAAAGAATATTTACAAGATAAGGGAAAGGTGACTGTTAATGATTTGGCTCAGGCTTTGGGAAAAGATAGTTCCAAGGATTTTCGTGAGTTGATTAAAACCTTGTCCCTAATGGAAAGAAAGCATCAGATACGCTTTGAAGAAGATGGTAGTCTGACATTAGAAATTAAGAAAAAACATGAGATTACCCTCAAGGGGATTTTTCATGCCCATAAAAATGGCTTTGGCTTTGTTAGTCTGGAAGGCGAGGAGGACGACCTTTTTGTAGGAAAAAACGATGTCAACTATGCTATTGATGGTGATACCGTTGAGGTAGTGATTAAGAAAGTCGCTGACCGCAATAAGGGAACAGCAGCAGAAGCAAAAATTATTGATATCTTAGAACACAGTTTGACAACTGTTGTAGGTCAAATCGTTCTGGATCAGGAAAAACCTAAGTATGCAGGCTATATCCGTTCGAAAAATCAGAAAATCAGCCAACTCATCTATGTTAAGAAACCAGCCCTTAAACTGGAGGGAACAGAAGTTCTCAAGGTCTTTATCGATAAATACCCAAGCAAGAAACATGATTTCTTTGTCGCGAGTGTTCTCGATGTGGTGGGACACTCAACAGATGTCGGAATTGATGTTCTTGAGGTCTTGGAATCAATGGACATTGTATCCGAGTTTCCAGAAGCTGTTGTCAAGGAAGCAGAAAGTGTGCCTGATGCTCCGTCTAAAAAGGATACGGAAGGTCGTCTGGATCTAAGAGATGAGATTATCTTTACCATCGATGGTGCTGACGCCAAGGACTTGGATGATGCTGTTCATATCAAGGCCTTGAAAAATGGAAATCTGGAGCTTGGTGTTCACATCGCAGATGTTTCCTACTATGTAACTGAGGGTTCTGCCCTTGACAAGGAAGCCCTTAACCGCGCGACTTCAGTCTATGTAACAGACCGCGTGGTGCCAATGCTTCCAGAGCGTTTGTCAAATGGGATCTGCTCTCTCAATCCTCAAGTTGACCGCCTGACCCAATCTGCTATTATGGAGATTGATAAACATGGTCGTGTGGTCAACTATACCATTACACAAACAGTTATCAAGACCAGTTTTCGTATGACCTATAGCGATGTCAATGATATCTTAGAGGGCGACGAGGAAAAGAGACAAGAGTATCAGAAAATTGTTCCAAGTATCGAACTTATGGCCAAGCTTCATGAAACTCTAGAAAACATGCGTGTGAAACGTGGAGCCCTCAATTTCGATACCAATGAAGCTAAGATTTTAGTAGACAAGCAAGGTAAGCCTGTTGATATCGTTCTTCGTCAGCGTGGTGTTGCCGAGCGCATGATTGAGTCCTTTATGCTGATGGCTAACGAAACAGTTGCTGAGCACTTTAGCAAGCTGGATTTGCCTTTCATCTATCGAATTCACGAGGAGCCTAAGGCTGAAAAGGTTCAGAAGTTTATTGATTATGCTTCGAGCTTTGGCTTGCGCATTTATGGGACTGCCAGTGAGATTAGCCAGGAGGCCCTCCAAGACATCATGCGTACTGTTGAGGGAGAACCTTATGCAGATGTATTGTCCATGATGCTTCTTCGCTCTATGCAGCAGGCTCGCTATTCGGAGCACAATCACGGTCACTATGGATTAGCGGCTGACTATTACACTCACTTTACCAGTCCGATTCGTCGTTATCCAGACCTTCTTGTTCACCGTATGATTCGGGATTACGGCCATTCTAAGGAAATAGCAGAGCATTTTGAACAAGTGATTCCAGAGATTGCGACCCAGTCCTCAAACCGTGAACGTCGTGCTATCGAGGCTGAGCGTGAAGTCGAAGCCATGAAAAAGGCTGAGTATATGGAAGAATACGTGGGCGAAGAGTACGATGCGGTTGTGTCTAGCATCGTTAAATTCGGTCTCTTTGTCGAATTGCCAAATACGGTTGAAGGCTTGATTCACATCACTAATCTACCTGAATTTTATCATTTCAATGAACGTGATTTGACCCTGCGTGGAGAGAAATCAGGAACAACCTTCCGTGTAGGACAACAAATCCGTATTCGAGTTGAAAGAGCCGACAAGATGACGGGTGAAATTGATTTCTCTTATATCCCAAGTGAGTTTGATGTGATTGAAAAAGGCTTGAAACAGTCTAGTCGTAGTGACAGAGGGCGTGGTTCAAGTCGTCGTTCAGATAAGAAAGAAGACAAGAGAAAATCAGGACGCTCAAATGATAAGCGCAAGCATTCACAAAAAGACAAGAAGAAAAAAGGCAAGAAACCTTTTTACGAGGAAGTAGCTAAGAAAGGAGCCAAGCATGGCAAAGGGCGAGGGAAAGGTCGTCGCACAAAATAAAAAAGCGCGTCATGACTATACAATCGTAGATACGCTAGAGGCAGGGATGGTCCTGACAGGAACTGAAATCAAGAGTGTACGAGCAGCTCGAATCAATCTCAAGGATGGCTTTGCCCAAGTAAAAAATGGGGAGGTCTGGTTGAGCAACGTTCATATCGCACCTTACGAAGAGGGCAATATCTGGAACCAAGAACCAGAACGTCGTCGCAAACTCTTACTCCATAAGAAGCAAATCCAAAAGTTGGAACAAGAGACCAAAGGAACAGGAATGACCCTGGTTCCCCTTAAAATCTATATCAAAGATGGTTACGCTAAACTCCTTTTAGGTCTAGCTAAAGGAAAGCATGACTATGATAAACGGGAGTCAATCAAGCGACGTGAGCAGAATCGCGATATTGCGCGCGTGATGAAAGCTGTCAATCAGCGATAAAAAGAGGAATGAAGATGGAAAAACTAGTTGCCTATAAACGCATGCCTTTGTGGACTAAAGAAACCATGCCAGAGGCTGTTCAGCAGAAACACAATACCAAGATTGGGACTTGGGGGAAAATTACTGTCTTGAAGGGAGCTCTCAAGTTTATTGAATTGACAGAAGATGGTGAGGTTTTAGCTGAGCACCTCTTTGAAGCAGGAGCAGACAATCCAATGGCGCAACCTCAAGCCTGGCACCGAGTGGAAGCTGCCACAGATGATGTAGAGTGGTACTTGGAGTTTTATTGTAAACCTGCGGATTATTTCCCTAAGAAATACAATACCAATCCTGTTCATTCAGAGGTCCTAGAGGCTATGCAGACAGTAAAACCAGGGAAGGCCTTGGATTTGGGATGTGGTCAGGGGCGTAATTCCCTCTTTCTAGCCCAGCAAGGTTTTGATGTGACAGCTGTGGATCAAAATGAACTGTCCCTTGAAATCTTGCAAAGCATTGTGGAGCAGGAAGATTTGGACATGCCTGTTGGTCTTTACGATATCAATTCAGCCAGCATTGGGCAAGAATATGATTTTATCGTTTCAACAGTTGTTTTGATGTTTCTACAAGCGGATCGTATTCCAGCTATTATCCGAAACATGCAGGAGCAAACCGCGGTCGGTGGCTATAACCTTATCGTCTGTGCTATGGATACGGAAGATTACCCTTGCTCTGTGAACTTCCCATTTACCTTTAAAGAAGGGGAATTGGCAGACTATTACAAGGACTGGGAATTGGTTAAGTACAATGAAAATCCAGGCCATTTGCACCGTCGCGATGAGAATGGCAATCGTATTCAACTACGCTTTGCGACCATGCTAGCTAAGAAAATCAAGTAAACACACATGAAGATTAGGAATTTTCCTGATCTTTTTTCTTTTTTACGAATAGATAAGATAGAAGCATTGACAAAAATACGCATTATAAGTATAATTTTAGCTAGAAAGGTGACCATACATGCCAATCACAGGTAAGGAAATGGTAAAATTAGCTCTTGCAAATGGATGGATTGAAGTTCGTAAGAGAGGAAGTCATCATCATTTTAAGAAAGAAGGGGTCTCCTATCTTGTCACTATTCCAGTTCACGGTAATGATGATCTAGGAAAAGGTTTAGAGAGAAAAATATTAAAAGATTTAGGATTGTAGTTGATTTGGAAATTGTGGAGGTGTATTATGCTAAAATCTTATCCTGCTATTTTTCATAAAGAAGGTACTGGATACTGGATTGAATTTCCGGAGTTTGGAGGCGGGACTGAAGGAGCAACGATTGAACTTGCAATGAAAAATGCTCGGGAAATGCTTGAGAGTGTTTTAGCTTCTTATATTGATGAAGGACTGGCTCTGCCTACTCCTAGTGACATTGCTGAGTTGAAAGCACCCGATGGATTTGTGACTTTGATTCAAGTCAATCCCTTGCCTTTCGTAAAGAATAATAAGGCGATTCGAAAAAATGTTACAGTTCCAGAGTGGCTAGTCAGACTTGCAGATCGTGAGAAAGTGAACTATTCTGAAGTGTTGACACAAGCTCTTGAAAGTCGCTTGCAACTCTAAAATTATAGAGTGATGAAGATTAGGAAATTTCCTGATCTTTTTTCTTTTTTACGAATAATATAGAAAAAGGAGGGAAATCATGTTTGTTGCAAGAGATGCTAGGGGGCAGCTGGTAAATGTGTTAGAGGATAAGTTTGAGAAGGAAGAATACACCTGCCCAGCTTGTGGAGGTCAGCTCCGTTTGCGTCAAGGACCAAGTGTCCGGACCCATTTTGCCCATAAATCTTTAAAAGACTGTGATTTTTCCTTTGAAAATGAAAGTCCAGAACACCTGGCAAATAAAGAATCACTTTATCACTGGTTGAAAAAAGATGCAGAGGTGCAATTAGAATACCCTCTTCCAGAGCTTAAACAAATTGCAGATGTATTTGTAAATGGCAATCTAGCTTTAGAAGTTCAGTGTAGTCCCTTGCCTCAAAAAATTCTTAAAGAGCGTAGTGAGGGCTATCGTAGTCAGGGTTACCAAGTACTGTGGTTGCTGGGTCAAAAACTTTGGCTCAAGGAGCGTTTGACTCGTCTGCAAGAAGGTTTTCTATACTTCAGTCACAACATGGGATTTTATGTTTGGGAAATAGACAAGGAAAAACAGCTTTTAAGACTCAAATACCTGATTCACCAGGATCTCCGCGGTAAACTCCATTATCAAATCAAAGAATTTCCCTATGGTCAAGCTAGTCTACTGGAGATATTACGTCTCCCCTATAAGAAACAAAAAATATCTCATTTTACAGTTTCTCAGGACAAGGACATCTGTCGCTATATTCAGCAACAACTTTATTATCAAAATCCCATTTGGATGAAAGAACAAGCAGAAGCCTATCAGAAGGGAGAAAATCTCCTGACTTATGGCTTAAAAGAATGGTATCCACAAATTCGACCACTAGTAGGTGATTTTTGCCAAATTGAGCAAGATTTGACTAGCTATTATCAGTATTTTCAAACCTATTATCAACAAAATCCTCAAAATGATTGGCAAAAGCTCTATCCACCAGCCTTTTATCAGCAATATTTCTTGAAAAATATGGTAGAATAGAAAGGATGGAGGAATCTAATGGTATTACAAAGACATGAAATAAATGAAAAAGATACATGGGATCTATCAACGATTTACCCAACTGACCAGGCTTGGGAAGAAGCCTTAAAAGAGTTAACAGAACAATTGGAGAAAGTAGCCCAGTATGAAGGCCATCTCCTGGATAGTGCGGATAGCCTACTCGAAATTACTGAATTTTCTCTTGAAATGGAACGCCAAATGGAGAAGCTTTACGTTTATGCTCATATGAAGAATGACCA
The DNA here is from genome assembly GCF_013277175.1 of Streptococcus sp. 3167. NCBI lineage: Bacteria > Bacillati > Bacillota > Bacilli > Lactobacillales > Streptococcaceae > Streptococcus > Streptococcus sp. 3167. The sequence goes on from NZ_VMML01000021.1 coordinate 6,457, forward strand.
AGACACACGTGAAGCCAAGTACCAAGAGTACTATGCCAAGGCCATGACTCTCTATAGCCAGCTAGACCAAGCCTTTTCATTCTATGAACCCGAATTTATGGAAATTAGTGAAAAGCAGTATACTGACTTTTTAGAAGCTCAGCCAAAATTGCAGGTTTATCAACACTATTTTGACAAGCTTTTGCAAGGCAAGGAACACGTTCTTTCCCAACGAGAAGAAGAATTATTGGCTGGAGCTGGGGAAATCTTTGGTTCGGCAAGTGAAACTTTCGCTATCTTGGACAATGCGGATATTGTGTTCCCTTATGTTCTTGACGATGATGGTAAGGAAGTACAATTATCACATGGCGTTTATATGCGTTTGATGGAGTCTAAAAATCGTGAGGTTCGTCGTGGTGCTTATCAAGCCCTTTATGCGACTTATGAACAATTCCAACATACCTATGCCAAAACCTTGCAAACCAATGTTAAAGTACAAAACTACCGTGCCAAAGTTCGCAACTACAAGAGTGCGCGTCATGCAGCCCTTGCAGCAAATTTTGTTCCAGAGAGTGTTTATGACAATTTGGTAGCAGCAGTTCGCAAGCATTTGCCACTCTTGCATCGTTACCTTGAACTTCGTTCAAAAATCTTGGGGATTTCAGACCTTAAGATGTACGATGTCTACACACCGCTTTCATCTGTTGAATATAGTTTTACCTACCAAGAAGCCTTGAAAAAGGCAGAAGATGCCTTGGCAGTCTTGGGTGAGGATTATTTGAGCCGTGTTAAACGTGCCTTCAGTGAGCGTTGGATTGATGTTTACGAAAATCAAGGCAAGCGTTCAGGAGCCTACTCTGGTGGTTCTTACGATACCAATGCCTTCATGCTTCTTAACTGGCAGGACAATCTAGACAATCTCTTTACTCTTGTCCATGAAACAGGTCATAGTATGCATTCAAGCTATACTCGTGAAACGCAGCCTTATGTTTACGGAGATTACTCTATCTTCTTGGCTGAGATTGCATCAACTACCAATGAAAATATCTTGACGGAGAAATTATTGGAAGAAGTGGAAGACGACGCAACGCGCTTTGCTATTCTCAATAACTTCCTAGACGGTTTCCGTGGAACAGTTTTCCGCCAAACTCAATTTGCTGAGTTTGAACACGCTATCCATCAAGCAGACCAAAATGGTGAAGTTTTGACAAGCGATTTCCTAAATAAACTCTACGCAGACTTGAACCAAGAGTATTATGGTTTGAGTAAGGAAGACAATCCTGAAATCCAATACGAGTGGGCACGTATTCCTCACTTCTACTATAACTACTATGTATACCAATATTCAACTGGATTTGCAGCAGCCTCAGCCTTGGCTGAAAAGATTGTCCATGGTAGTCAAGAAGACCGTGACCGTTATATTGATTACCTCAAGGCAGGCAAGTCTGACTATCCACTTAATGTCATTAGAAAAGCTGGTGTTGATATGGAGAAGGAAGACTACCTCAACGATGCCTTTGCAGTCTTTGAACGTCGTTTGAATGAGTTTGAAGCCCTTGTTGAAAAATTGGGATTGGCATAAGATGGTTGAATCGTATAGTAAGAATGCCAACCATAACATGCGTCGCCCTGTTGTTAAGGAAGAAATTGTGGACTTGATGCGCCAGCGTCAAAAGCAAGTCACAGGTTCCTTGAAAGAATTGGAAGACTTTGCCCGCAAGGAAAATATTCCTATTATTCCCCATGAAACGGTAGCTTATTTCCGTTTTCTCATGGAAACCATGCAACCTAAAAACATTCTGGAAATTGGGACGGCCATCGGGTTTTCAGCCCTCTTGATGGCAGAACATGCGCCAAATGCCAAGATTACAACCATTGACCGCAATCCAGAGATGATTGGATTTGCCAAGGAAAATTTCGCCCAGTTTGACAGTCGCAAGCAAATTACGCTCCTAGAAGGAGATGCGGTAGATGTCTTATCTACACTGACAGAGTCCTATGATTTCGTCTTTATGGATTCAGCCAAGTCTAAATACATCGTCTTTCTGCCAGAAATCCTCAAACATTTGGACGTTGGAGGTGTGGTTGTCTTGGATGATATTTTCCAAGGTGGTGATGTTGCCAAGGATATTATGGAAGTCCGTCGTGGCCAGCGAACCATTTATCGAGGCCTTCAAAGACTATTTGATGCAACCTTAGACAATCCAGGACTCACCGCAACACTAGTACCTCTGGGTGACGGCATTCTCATGCTTCGTAAAAATGTAGCAGATGTTCAATTGCCTGACAGCGAATGATTTTCAGAAAAATTTAAGAAAATATAGTAAAATAGATAGAGTAACACTTATCTCAAAGGAGTAGACATGAAGAAAAAACTATTGGCAGGTGCCATTACACTATTATCAGTAGCAACTTTAGCAGCTTGTTCGAAAGGTTCAGAAGGGGCAGACCTTATCAGCATGAAAGGGGATGTCATCACAGAACATCAATTGTATGAGCAAGTGAAAAGCAACCCTTCAGCCCAACAAGTCTTGTTAAATATGACCATCCAAAAAGTTTTTGAAAAACAATATGGCTCAGAGCTTGATAATAAAGAGGTAGATGATACTATCGCCGAAGAAGAAAAACAATATGGCGAAAACTACCAACGTGTCTTGTCACAAGCAGGAATGACTCTTGAAACACGTAAAGCTCAAATTCGTACAAGTAAATTAGTTGAGTTGGCAGTTAAGAAGGCAGCAGAAGCTGAATTGACAGATGATGCTTACAAGAAGGCCTTTGACGAATACACTCCAGATGTAACGGTTCAAATCATCCGTCTTGATAATGAAGATAAGGCCAAAGAAGTTCTCGAAAAAGCCAAGGCAGAAGGTGCTGATTTTGCTCAATTAGCCAAAGATAACTCAACTGATGAAAAAACAAAAGAAAATGGTGGAGAAATTACCTTTGATTCTGCTTCAACGGAAGTACCTGAGCAAGTCAAGAAAGCCGCTTTTGCTTTAGATGTAAATGGCATTTCTGATGTGATTACAGCAACTGGCACACAAGCCTACAGTAGCCAATATTACATTGTAAAACTCATTAAGAAAACAGAAAAATCATCTAATATTGATGACTACAAAGAAAAATTAAAAACTGTTATCTTGACTCAAAAACAAAATGATTCAACATTTGTTCAAAGCATTATCGGAAAAGAATTACAAGCAGCTAATATCAAGGTTAAGGACCAAGCCTTCCAAAATATCTTTACCCAATATATTGGTGGCGGAGATTCAAGCTCAAGCAGTAGTGCATCAAACGAATAGTCCAAATCAATGAGTCAGGGAAAAAACTCGACTTCAGGAAAAAATGAAGTAAATCTTCCCACAATAAAACGCATAGTACAAGGTTTTCAATACCTGATATTATGCGTTTTTTGATTTTAAAGACTTTTTGACCAGCCTCATTTTTTTAACTTAATACTCAGTGAAAAGCAAAGATTAAACTAGGAAGCTAGCTGTAGGCTGCTCAAAGAACAGCTTTGAGGTTGCAGATAAGACTTATGAGGTCACCAACATATATAATGTGAAGCTGACATGGTTTGAATAGATTTTAGAAGAGTATGAGTCTGGAAGTTTTAATGGATAATGCAAGATTCCATAGAATGGGTAAGCTAGAGTTCTTATGTGAAGAGTTTGGGCATAAACTTTTACCTCTTCCTCCCTACTCATCTTATACTCAATGAAAATCAAAGAGCAAACTAGGAAACTAGCCGCAGGTTGTACTTGAGTACGGCAAGGCGACGTTGACGCGGTTTGAAGAGATTTTCGAAGAGTATTAGTATAGAAAAGTGAATCTGAACTAGTACATCACTGCTTCTAAAACATTATTATAAATTGATTTAAATTCTCAAATCACATTATTCAGTTCTTATTTCATTTTGCTCTACAATCCTGTTGAGAAGACACGTGTTCATATCAAAAAGGTATTGGCAAATTGCAATACCTTTTTACGAGGCTCTTTTGTCTTATTTTTGTTTCAACTGACTATATCTCCTATGGTTCTAGTTCAGAAGGCTAGGCTATAATTATGATTGATAAGAAGTATCATTCCAAGTATCGAGAGTGAATGTTTCAAAATCATGGGTTTCTAGAATGGTCAGGCTGGCATTTGCTAGACCGCCATCTTTACGAAGAAATGGTTCTTTATAACCTAGAAGAGTACGAAGACTGGCAGTAAGATTGGCACCGTGACCGACAATTAGAATACGCTCAGCTGGACTATCTTTTAATGATTTGATAAATTGGATGGTCCGTTGCGTGGTGCTATAGAGGGATTCGGCTCCAAACATTTGAGTGTCAAATTGAGCAAGATTAGATCGGAAAGCCTGGATTTGTTGTGGGTAAATAGCTTCCAAGGTTGCAATTTTCAAACCTTCTAATTTCCCCAGTTGCCATTCACGAAGATTAGAAACACTTTCTAAAGGACAGGGGCTCTGGAGTTGACTTTGGATAATTTCAGCAGATTTGACCGCTCGAGGTAAATCACTTGAATAAATCTGATCAAAAGGAATTTCCTTGAGATATTGGCCAAGTAGTTTTAGGGTTTCAATGGATTCAGGAAGAAGGGGAGAATCTCCACTAGCACCTTGAAAACGACCTTCTTGGTTCCAGACCGTACGACCGTGGCGGACAAAGTAGAGTTTCATTACTTGCTGTCCTCCAAAATATCTACAAAGTCGGCTTTTACAAAGTTAGCCAAGTCTTGGGGAGCAACGATAATGCTGTGACCAACTTCGCCTGCAGAGACAATCATTTGATCCAAGTCTAGAGCAATTTTATCGATAAAAATGGGATAATTGTGTTTCTGACGAATACCGACAGGATTATTGGCTCCATGAATGTAGCCAGTTGTTTTTTCCAAGTCCTTTTGTGGAATCATGCTCACTTTTTTGTTGCCAGAAATTTTGGCGAGTTTCTTTTCCGACAAGTGTTTAGTGATGGGCACAATTCCGATAATCGGTCCTGTTTTATCTCCCAAAAGAGCTAAGGTTTTGAAAATCTGATCTCGTTCATAACCTTGCGGAAGTTCTCCTTCCAGGGCATTGATTTGAATTCCCTGATGTGGGATACCTGCTTTAGATAGGATTTGTTCCACCAATGTTTTTTTGATTTTAACTTTTTTTGCCATTATTTATACTTATCCTCCAATTGGCTCATCCAAATACCAAGCCAGATTCCCAGTGCAAAGAAGAAGGCGATGATGACATAGCCAACAAGTGAGAGGCCGGTGTATTGGATACTTTCAGCGTTTCCTGCATTTGGAATCAAGATCAAAAGGGTACTTGATAGGACAATACCGATGATGAAATGATAGACGCGTGAGTGGTAGTTGTTTAAGGCATAATCCATCAATTTTGAAAAAACGATGAGAGTGGCACCTGCCCCGATTCCAATCGGGAAGAAGGTTCCCAAAAGGTCAAAGGTTTTAAAACCAGTCAACATCGGAGCATAGAGACCCAAAATCAAAAGTAGATTTGATGGACTGAGGCCAGGAACTAAGACGCCAAGAGCCAGCAGTGCACCTGCTAAAACAAAATTAAGAAAGCTAGCACTTAAGGTTCCAACGACAAAATTTAAGGCATAGAGTCCTAATCCAGAAATAATAAAGGTTGTCCAGAACCAAGCCAAATCAATCTTGTCTCGATCAGATTCTCGAGTTGATTCTTTGAGGAGGCTAGGAACTGTACCAATGATGGCACCCGCAAAGCTCCATAAGACAAAGACCTGATAATTTTCAAGCAGGTATTCAATCGGATAAGAAAATAGGCCAATTCCCAGAAGCATGCCGATGGCAACTGGAATAAAGTACAAAACATTTTCTTTAAAGTCTTTAAAAGGATGGGCCAGAAAGCCAATCATTCGTTCGTAAATGCCTAAGATTGCTGCTAGAACCCCTCCGGAAATTCCCGGTAGGATAAATCCAAGAGCAATCACAATCCCTTTAATAAGGCGCGCTAACCATGAGAGCATATATTTCCTCCAACTATTTCTATTTCAAAAAATCCTTACTATATTGTATCACAATCAAACACAAAAAGAAAAAGCAAATGCTAAACAAATGCTTTTAAGGTTTTAAAAAGATTTTTCTAAAGGTTTCTTCTTTGTTTTTTAAGGGAGAGATGACGTTGATATCCAAATCGTGGTCAAAGCCGGCAATTTTTCCTTTAGATGTGTATTGGTGAATATCATAATCTAAATCAGTTTTAGGACTGCTCTCCAAAAATCCTGAGTTAGAGCCGTAGGACGGAATCCAAACAGAGGTAAACTTGCCTGTATCAATACTATGTTCTTCCATGAAGTAGACACCAACGTAGATGCCGATGTTTTTAGCACCTAGTGATGCTAGTTTTGCTCGAAAGGCTTCAACACCCTCGTTCATATTGGACATGGTTTTGTCTTCTACGTCTAGCCAATAGTAACTAGGGCTGTAAGGAGAGGCAGCATTGTAGAAAACTTCAGCTGCTTTTTCCATTTCTTGGACACTTTTTCCAGCTACATAAGCGTAGACCCCAACGGGGACATTCCGCTTTTGAAGTTCAGTGATATGACTCTTATAGGCCTTGTCTATTCCATTGATAAAGGAAGCATCATTTTCTTTTGTCGTTTGAGCACCGCTGTGAACACGAACAATAGCGCCTGAAATATTTTGTGAGAGGGCGTCATAGTTGATTTCCTCAGGACGCTGCCAGCCAGAGAGGTCAATAATCGGTTTGTCTAAATGTTTCAAAGCCTGTGCTTCAATCTGCGCTATGTTGGATTTTGTTTTAAAGGATTGGTTGTCATTAAGTGGGCGATTGATGATTAAAATGAAAATTATGATCCCAAAAAAACCAAATAAAATAAGTGGATGAATTTGTTTTCTCATATCTCATAATTTTACCCTAAAAATCAAAAAAAATCAAAAAAATGGGTTAAGGAAAGGACTTTGGAGCATTTTTTCATTCAAGAGCGCGGAATGATTTGAAATATGGTATAATAAAAGGGAATTTCTACAGAAAAGAGAAGATTATGTCAAATTTTGCCATTATTTTAGCAGCGGGTAAAGGGACTCGCATGAAATCTGATTTGCCAAAAGTGTTGCACAAGGTTGCGGGTATTTCTATGTTGGAACATGTTTTCCGTAGTGTGGGAGCTATCCAACCTGAAAAGACAGTAACAGTTGTAGGACACAAGGCAGAATTGGTTGAGGAGGTCTTGGCTGGACAGACAGAATTTGTGACTCAATCTGAACAGTTGGGTACTGGGCATGCGGTTATGATGACAGAGCCTATCTTGGAAGGTTTGTCAGGTCACACCTTGGTCATCGCAGGAGATACTCCTTTAATCACAGGTGAAAGCTTGAAAAACTTGATTGATTTCCACATCAATCATAAAAATGTGGCTACTATCTTGACTGCTGAAACGGATAATCCTTTTGGCTATGGACGAATTGTGCGTAATGACAATGCTGAAGTTCTTCGCATTGTTGAGCAGAAGGATGCTACAGATTTTGAAAAGCAAATCAAGGAAATCAACACTGGAACTTATGTTTTTGACAACGAGCGTTTATTTGAGGCTTTGAAAAATATCAATACTAATAATGCTCAAGGCGAATACTATATTACAGATGTCATTGGCATTTTCCGTGAAGCTGGTGAAAAAGTTGGCGCTTATACTTTGAAAGATTTTGATGAAAGTCTTGGGGTAAATGATCGTGTGGCTCTTGCGACAGCTGAGTCGGTTATGCGTCGTCGCATCAATCACCAACATATGGTCAATGGGGTTAGCTTTGTCAACCCAGAAGCAACTTATATTGATATTGATGTTGAGATTGCGCCTGAAGTTCAAATCGAAGCCAATGTTACCTTGAAAGGTCAAACGAAAATTGGCGCTGAGACTGTTTTGACAAACGGTACTTATGTAGTGGATAGCACTATCGGAGTAGGTTCTGTCATTACCAATTCTATGATTGAAGAAAGTAGTGTTGCTGACGGTGTGACAGTCGGTCCTTATGCCCACATTCGTCCAGGTTCAAGTCTGGGTGCCCAAGTTCATATTGGAAACTTTGTTGAGGTGAAAGGTTCTTCAATCGGTGAGAATACCAAGGCTGGTCATTTGACTTATATTGGAAACTGTGAAGTGGGTAGCAAGGTTAATTTTGGTGCAGGAACCATTACAGTCAACTATGACGGCAAAAACAAATACAAGACAGTCATTGGAAACAATGTCTTTGTTGGTTCAAATTCAACCATTATTGCGCCAGTTGAGTTAGGTGATAATTCCCTCGTTGGTGCTGGTTCAACTATTACTAAAGATGTTCCAGCAGATGCTATTGCTATTGGTCGCGGTCGTCAGGTCAATAAAGACGAATATGCAACACGCCTTCCTCACCATCCTAAGAATCAGTAGGAGCCTATCATGGAATTTGAAGAAAAAACTCTTAGCCGAAAAGAAATCTATCAAGGACCAATATTTAAACTGGTTCAAGATCAGGTTGAATTACCAGAAGGTAAAGGAACTGCTCAACGGGATTTGATTTTCCACAATGGAGCTGTCTGTGTTTTAGCAGTAACGGATGAACAAAAACTTATCTTGGTCAAGCAGTATCGCAAAGCCATCGAGGCTGTGTCTTACGAGATTCCAGCTGGAAAACTGGAAGTAGGAGAAAACACAGACCCTATAGCAGCAGCCCTTCGTGAATTAGAGGAAGAAACAGCCTACACAGGGAAATTAGAACTTTTGTATGACTTTTACTCAGCCATTGGATTTTGTAATGAAAAGTTAAAATTATACCTAGCAAGCGATTTGACGAAAGTGGAAAATCCGCGTCCGCAGGATGAGGATGAAACCTTGGAAGTCCTTGAAGTGAGCATAGAAGAAGCCAAGGAATTGATCCAATCAGGTCATATTTGTGATGCCAAGACAATTATGGCTGTTCAGTATTGGGAATTGCACAAAAAATAGAGGAGGTCAGTATGGGTAAACCTTTATTAACGGATGAAATGATTGAAAGAGCTAATAGAGGCGAAAAAATTTCAGGTCCCCCTTTGCTAGATAATGAGGAGACAAAAATTTTACCAACCTCTTCTTCCCGTTTTGGTTATGCTAATCCTAAGGATCATGGTTTTAGCCAGGAAACCTTGAAGATTCAGGTCGAACCATCTATTCATAAAAGCCGTCGCATTGAAAACACCAAGAGAAATGTCTTCAATTCTAAGTTAAATAAAATCTTATTTGCAGTCATCTTTCTCTTGATTTTGCTTGTCTTAGCAATGAAACTGTTGTAATAGAAAAGGAATTGAAATGAAAATAGGAATTATTGCGGCTATGCCAGAAGAACTGGCTTATTTGGTCCAGCATTTAGAAAATGCCCAAGAGCAAGTTGTCTTAGGGAATACCTATCATACAGGCACCATTGCCTCGCATGAAGTCGTTCTTGTAGAAAGTGGAATTGGTAAGGTCATGTCTGCTATGAGTGTGGCGATTTTGGCTGATCATTTCCAGGTGGATGCTCTTATCAATACAGGTTCAGCTGGGGCAGTAGCAGAAGGTATTGCTGTTGGGGATGTCGTGATTGCTGACAAGTTAGCCTATCATGATGTGGATGTCACAGCTTTTGGCTATGCTTATGGACAAATGGCGCAACAACCGCTTTATTTCGAATCAGATAAAACCTTTGTTGCCAAAATCCAAGATAGTTTATCTCAATTGGACCAAAACTGGCATCTTGGTTTGATTGCTACAGGAGATAGTTTTGTTGCAGGAAATGACAAGATAGAAGCGATTAAGTCCCATTTCCCAGATGTTTTAGCTGTTGAGATGGAGGGGTCAGCGATTGCTCAGGCAGCGCATGCTCTTAATCTTCCAGTCTTAGTCATCCGAGCTATGAGTGACAATGCCAACCATGAAGCAAACATCTCTTTTGATGAGTTTATTATCGAAGCTGGACGTCGTTCTGCCCAAGTCTTACTAGCCTTTTTGAAGGCCTTAGATTAAGCGAAAATTTGACAGTTTTTCTAGCTTATGATAAGATTTAAGTAAAGAAAAGCTAGAAAACGTTTCAGAGGATATTATGAGTATTGAAATGACCGTCAGTGAGATTGCAGAGGTCTTAGGATTATCTCGCCAAGCAATCAATAACCGTGTCAAAGAATTACCAGAAGAAGACACAGATAAAAATGACAAAGGGGTAACAGTCGTTACCAGAAGTGGCTTGATTAAGCTAGAAGAAATCTATAAAAAAACGATTTTTGAAGATGAGCCTGTCAGTGAAGATGTCAAGCAACGTGAATTGATGGAGATTCTAGTTGACGAGAAGAATGCAGAAATTCTTCGTCTTTATGAACAATTAAAAGCCAAGGATCGTCAGTTATCAGAAAAAGACGAGCAGATGCGTATCAAAGACCGTCAGATTGCTGAGAAAGACAAACAACTCGATCAGCAGCAACAATTGACCCTTCAAGCTATGAAGGATCAAGAAAATCTCAAGCTAGAGCTGGACCAAGCAAAAGAAGAAGTCCAATCAACTAAGAAAGGCTTTTTTGCTCGTTTATTTGGAGGATAATCAAGGAGCTGTTTAGGTTAAATGCTAACATGATGGCTTCTTTTGTTTCTAATAGTATAGTTGCTCAAGTAATACTCAATGAAAATCAAAGAGCAAACTAGGAAGCGAACCGCAGGCTGCTCAAAGCACTGCTTTGAGGTTGTAGATAAGACTGACGAAGTCAGTTCAAAACATGTTTTTGAGGTTGCGGATAAAACTGACGAAGTCAGTAACTATATCTACGGTAAGGCGACGCTGACGTGGTTTGAAGAGATTTTCGAAGAGTATAAAATAACAGTATAGGAGAGGTAGAAAATGGAACGATTAGAAGATTATATTGCTTTTGACTTAGAATTTAATCAGCACGAAGGACAAATACACTTGATTCAAGTATCGGCAGTGCGTTTTAGAGATGGTCAGGAAATCGACGCCTATGATTCCTATGTCCATACTAGTGTGCCTCTAAAGAGTTTTATCAATGGATTGACGGGGATTACAGCTGAGACCTTAAAAGATGCTCCCCCAGTGGAGGAAGTTATCAAAGATTTCCAAGAGTTTGTGGGTTCTTTACCCATGGTAGGCTACAATGCTGCTAAAAGTGATTTGCCTATTCTAGCAGAGCATGGTTTAGACTACACCCAGCAGTACAAGGTGGATCTGTATGATGAAGCCTTTGAACGTCGTAGTTCAGATTTACATGGCATTGCCAATCTCAAATTGCAAACTGTTGCCTCATTTCTTGGATTTCAAGGTCAGTCTCATAATAGCTTAGAGGATGCTCGGATGACGGCGCGTGTGTATGAGTCCTTCCTAGAATCAGATCAAGCTAGAGAATTGTTAGAGACGGAAAGCAGCTTATCAAACAATCCTTTTGGCGGCTTGGACTTGTCTCAATTATTTGACTAGGAGTGCCTATGAAACCTGAAAAACCTAAAAAATTGGGTTTTAAACAGATTTACCTCAATCTTGATAAAATCCTCTTTCTCTTTTTCTTAATTTTTATGATAGTGGAGTATTTGTGGGTCCCATTCAATTCATGGTTGGCTAGCTTCTTATTAGATCAGACAGGTTATCTTTTTATTTCCTATAACAATGTCTTAGCCATCCTCACTCATTCTCCATTGATTAGTCTAGCTTTTTTAGCCTTGATTGTCATTAACCTTCTGGTTGCTTATTTTCAAATAGGACTCCTCTTTATTGGTGCTCGTCATCTTCTCTATCATGAAAAGCGAAGGCTAATTGAGTATATCCGCAAGGTTTTCCATGAAAGTTTTGGATTTATGAAAAAGCTAACTTGCGCTAAAGCCTTGTTTATCTTTTTCTATATAGCTATGCTTTTTCCTTTTATACGGAAAATGCTGAAGATTTATTATCTCAATAAAATCGTTATTCCAGAGTTTATCCAAGATTATTTAGAAGATAAATATTGGATGTGGTGGCTGAGCATCCTACTTCTATCTCTTATTTTTCTCTATATCTCTGTCAGATTGATGTTTGCCCTTCCGAAGATTGTATATGATCAGCTGACTGTTCGAGAAGCAGTGATGTTTAGCTTGGAGAAAACCAAGAAAAGAGTTGCTTTTTATGCTTGGAATTTATTTTATATCTTGCTAAAGGCAAATTTATTATTTTATCTTCCTTTGATTCCTTTGTTATTGGCTCAAACTTTGGTAGATGACATCACTCAGAGAGAGTCTCTGATTCTTGGTATTTTGAATTTTGTTGTGATTAAAAATCTTTATTATATGGCTCTGACTTACTTTTTGGTTAAATTTGTTTCATTTTTGACAGGAAAGGAGCTGGATATGCTTCCTCGGAGAGAAAAAGATCACATCATGCGATGGGGAGTCATGACTTGTGCCAGTCTTTTCTTTGCCTTAGAAGGTTATATTTATCTGGAGGCTCCCATGGTTCATCTACCTCAGCTTATTTCTCACCGAGGGGTTTCCAATGCAAATGGGATTCAAAATACAGTAGAATCCTTGGAAACTACAGCACAACTCAAACCAGACTTGGTGGAGACGGACGTGCAGGAGACAAAAGATGGGCAGTTTGTCATGATGCATGATGCTAACTTGAAAAATTTAGCAGGTATCAATAAAAGTCCTCAAGACTTAAACTTGGAGGAGCTTAAAGGGATTGATATTTTTGAAAATGGCTACCAGACTAAAATTTCAAGCTTTGAAGATTATCTCAGTCGAGCCAACGAACTTGGTCAAAAATTACTAATTGAAATCAAAACTAGTAAAAAAGATAGTCCAGACATGATGGACCGCTTTTTAGCCCGTTATGCTGCAAAGCTCAAGATTTATGGACATCAAATCCAGTCTTTAGACTACCATGTTGTCGAAAAAGTAAGACAGTATGATGCCGAACTGCCAGTTTATTTCATCATGCCCTACAATTCTGTCTTTCCTAAAACAAGGGCGACAGGATATACTATGGAGTACTCAACCTTGGATGAATATTTTGTAAGCAAACTATGGACAACGGACCAGAAACTTTATGTCTGGACTGTCAATGATTCAGAAGCTATCAGCAAATCGCTTCACTTAGGAGTAGATGGAGTGATTACAGATGATTTGGAAAAAGTTCAGTGGGAAATAGAAGTAGCCCAAGAAGATCCAGAATATACGGATTTGCTCTTGAAAAAAGCTCTGGAATTCTTTGAATTTTAGTAATAAAAAGAGGAACAACTATTCCTCCCATGATAGGTAAGTATTTTTCGGAGAGCCTGTTTTTTTATTTGCTGAGTCTAGGATAGTTCTTGCTGGCGATAGATAGCAAGACGAACAGCTTCTTTTGAATGTCATATAAATTTAAAATTTCTGAAAATAACGAAAAATATACTAAATTTACAAATAAGGAGCCTCTAAATCCTTTAAAATAAGAAATATATATATATATATATAATCATCGATTTTCTAAAACAAAGTGAGGTTGAAGGAAGGGAACTAAGTTGATATAATGAAGTATTAGTAGACAATGGGCCTTTTTGTCATTTGTTTAAGATGAAAAAAGGTCATGTTTTCCTGTTTTTATTGCGAGTTGATGCCTGCATGAACATGGCTAGAGGAGCAAAGACAGGGTAGAAAGAAAGGAAAAACTATGAAACAGTTTAAAATGAATGAGCGTCAACGCTTTTCTATACGCAAGTTTTCAATTGGAGCAGTCTCAGTCTTGCTAGGGTCTGTCTTTTTTATAGCTAATCCAGCGACAGAAGTCCAGGCGGCGGAAGTAAATACAGAAGTGGTCAGTCAGGATGGAAATGGCAACACTGGGAATCCATCTGTCTTACCGCCATCAGATACAAGCAATCAAAATCTTAACGTAGAACAAGAAGGAGCTAAACCAAACACTCAAGAGACAGAGAAAAAAAGAGCCAGGAACTTCATCTAAAGATAGTGAAGGAAAAGCTAAGTCAACAGTAGAGAATAAAGGTGATGAAAAAGTTGATGGTGTAGTTAAACCTGTATCTGGTGAATTATCTACTGTGTCCGAGGTAGAAAAAGATAAAAAAAGAAGTACAACCAGAGTTGGAAGAAAAATCCTCAATTATCAAAGAAGAAGCTAATAGAGAAGATAAGATAGATCAATCTCAAGAAGAAGATGGGGATCAGTTATATGATAAATTGATAGATGCATCTAAAAGATTGAAAGAATCCAATCCTGAGTCGGCAGCAGCTTTTAAAAACTTAGCAGATACTATCAACGAAAAGTTAGGACTTTCAGACGACGGAAAGATTTCTGGAGAACTTGTCGAAAAAGCTCACAAGTTACTAGATGGTAATCAAGTGATGATGTCAAAAAATGATAGTGAGGAAAATTCTGAGGAAAGAGGAGTTCATGTAAGAAAAAGACGGAATATAGCAGGATTAACAATTGGGAGATGGAATGCAGTACGTAAACAAATAGAAGTTTCTAATATACTAGTAGTACCAGGTGGAGATAGAGTATTTGGTAATATTTTGAAAATTAGTGCTAAATCAAATCATGAGAAAATTACTAGCATATCTGTAACTGGTCATGAAAACATGGGGTTAAAGGTCGAATCTTCTGTCAATGGGAGTGAAGCATCTTTGACTTTCGACGGAATTACTCCGCGCAGGGGTCAGTATTTATTGAATGTAACAGTAACTACTTCAAGCGGTAGTCAGACGACACAATTTGGATACTATCTCCCTTTTCAGAAGCCGACTATTAATACACCAAATGATAGTACAGATGCAAGTGTCCCGAGCTTAGCAGGTAAAGCTAATGAAAAACCTAATATTGATGTGACAATTCCTTATGTTCCTAAATTACCTAATGGCGCAAAGATGAAAGTATATTTGGTAACCGGAGGTTCGGATATTTCTAATTATGGAGGGAGTACGGATGGATTAGCTTATCCGGAAGGTTATAATATACTTGCCTCTAAAGATATATCTCCTAATAATGATGGGGATGGTTCTGCACGCCAAATTACTATTACCCAGTCTGATTATAAGTCTGGAGTTAATAAGATAGGAACAGATAAATTTAGAGCACTCACTGTTATCGAAGTAAATAATAACGTAAACGATGGTAATCCACGAGAACGTGGTTCCTGGTTTAGTGATGAAAGAAGAGCGACAGCACCAGTAGCTAAAGAAGCAACACCTGAAAAACCAACAGTTGCCTCTAGCGAAGCGAATGCCAATGTAACGGTAACACCAAGTGCGAATGCAGACCATGTAGAAATTAGCATTGGAAGCGACAAAGTTGTAGCTACGAAATCAGGGTCAAGCTGGAGCCTAACACCAACAAAATCAGGTGTCAGCATTGATGGAGTAAGTGGTGTTGTTACAATTTCCCATAATGCGGCTAGTGCAGGAACTCAAGTAAGTGCGACAGCTAAACATGGTAATAGTGAAGTTAGTGCTTCTTCAACACCAGTCAGCTTGCCATCAAAACGATATTATCCAATTCCCGATTCGTATAACGTAACATCGCAACCATCTACTCCTACTCAGCCAGACCAAGGAGCTACTGAGACTCCAACAGCTCCATCTGAGCCAGCTCCACAACCGTCTCAACCAACTGCTTCGGGTCAACCTGCAAGTCCTGCTCCAGCTCCGACTCAAGCACCTAGAGCGGCAGCAAGTCCTTCAGTTAGCTCAACGAGCACGCAAGCTCCAGCTCAAGAGCAAGTTGACAAGTCTGAACTTCGTGCCTTGACTCAAGAGTTAGACCAACGCTTGAAAGCTTTGGCAACAGTATCTAATCCGAAAATCGATGCAGCCAAGGCGGTCCTCCTAGATGCTCAAAAAGCTCTGGAAGATAGTGCCTTGACAGAGCAAGGTCTACGTACTGCAGTAGAGTCTGTGAAGGCTGCCTTGGACTCTCTCAAAGATGTGAAAGCAAATGCTAGCGACAGCAAGCCTGCACAGGACAAGAAAGATGCCAAACAAGGAACGGAAGATAGTAAGGATTCAGATAAGATGACTGAAACAAACTCAGTTCCAGCAGGAGTGATTGTAGTCGGTCTACTCGCCCTTCTAGGTGTGATTGCCTTCTGGTTGGTTCGCCGTAAGAAAGAGTCAGAAATCCAGCAATTAAGCACGGAATTGACAAAAGTTCTTGGACAGCTAGATGCAGAAAAAGTAGATAAAAAAGTCCTTGCTAAAGCCCAAAACCTTCTCCAAGAAACCCTTGATTTCGTGAAAGAGGAAAATGGCTCAGCAGAGACAGAAGCTAAACTAGTAGAGGAGCTTAAAGTAATCCTTGCCAAACTCAAGTAAAACTTGATTTATGAAATGTCAGATCTAAAAGACATTTTCGTTCACAAAAGCAGCGACGAGTAACCCTTGTCGTTGCTTTTTGGCTATTTTGGGGGATAAGATCCGCCTTGACTAGCAAAAGAAAAGATTGGTCCAGTAGTGCCCGATACGATTTTGCGTAGCAGAAAGCATACAAATGAAATTGAATATAGTAAAATAGGATTAGAAATCTTAAGAAAGTTGGTTCTTTATTGGAAACGATAGTATTTTCAATTTCCGTTTTTTTAGCAGGGGTCTTGTCCTTCTTTTCTCCCTGTATTTTTCCTCTTCTGCCAGTCTATGCTGGGATTTTATTGGATGATCAGGAAAGCGCAAAAAGCTTTTCTTTATTTGGGAGAAAGGTTCTCTGGTCAGGCTTGATTCGAACACTTTGCTTTATCGCAGGTATTTCACTCATTTTCTTTATTCTAGGCTTTGGTGCTGGTTACTTTGGTCATATTCTCTATGCAAATTGGTTTCGATATGTTATGGGAACAATTATTATCATTTTGGGACTTCACCAGATGGAAATTTTTCATTTTAAGAAATTAGAGGTTCAAAAAAGCTTTACTTTTAAGAAATCAGAAGCCAATCGTTATTGGTCAGCCTTTTTACTCGGTATTACCTTTAGCTTTGGTTGGACGCCTTGTATTGGTCCAGTTTTAAGTTCTGTTTTAGCGCTTGCGGCTTCTGGAGGCAATGGAGCTTGGCAAGGTGCTATCTATACTCTTATTTACACTCTGGGGATGGCTCTTCCTTTCTTGGTCTTGGCTCTAGCTTCAGGTCTAGTCATGCCTTATTTTAGTAAAATCAAACGTCATATGATGCTAATGAAGAAAATTGGTGGTTTCCTCATTATTTTAATGGGAATTTTGTTACTATTAGGACAAGTAAATGTTCTAGCTGGAATTTTTGAATAAAGGAGAAAATGATGAAAAAAGTAATGTTTGCTGGCTTAAGTCTCTTGTCATTAGTTGTATTGATAGCCTGTGGTGAGGAAGAAACTAAAAAAACTCAAGCCCCACAACAGCCAAAACAAGAAACGCCTGTACAGCAAATTGCTGTTGGGAAAGATGCTCCAGACTTCACCTTGCAATCCATGGATGGTAAAGAAGTCAAGTTATCTGATTTTAAGGGTAAAAAGGTTTACTTGAAGTTTTGGGCTTCCTGGTGTGGTCCATGTAAGAAAAGTATGCCTGAGTTGATGGAATTAGCTGCAAAACCAGATCGCGATTTTGAAATTCTTACTGTCATTGCACCAGGAATTCAAGGTGAAAAAACTGTTAATCAATTCCCACAATGGTTCCAAGAACAAGGATATAAAGATATCCCAGTTCTTTATGATACTAAAGCAACAACCTTCCAAGCTTATCAAATTCGAAGCATTCCTACAGAATACCTAATTGATAGTCAAGGAAAGATTGGAAAGATTCAATTTGGTGCTATCAGTAATGCGGATGCAGAAGCAGCATTTAAAGAAATGAACTAGAATCGATAAAAATCTGATTACAAGATGTAGTCAGATTTTTTTTTTAGAAAAATATTTTATAAATAGTCACAAATCTCCTATATTTATGGTAAAATAGAATCATCATTTTATTTGGAGAAGAAATATGAATATATTTAGAACAAAGAATGTAAGTTTGGATAAAACGGAGATGCACAGGCATTTGAAGTTATGGGATTTGATTTTGCTGGGTATCGGAGCCATGGTAGGGACAGGCATCTTTACAATTACAGGTACTGCAGCTGCCACACTTGCTGGTCCAGCCCTAGTGATTTCAATCGTCATTTCTGCCTTGTGTGTGGGATTATCAGCCCTCTTTTTTGCAGAATTTGCTTCACGAGTACCTGCTACAGGTGGTGCCTACAGTTATCTCTATGCTATTTTAGGAGAATTCCCAGCCTGGTTGGCTGGTTGGTTAACCATGATGGAGTTCATGACAGCCATATCAGGCGTAGCTTCGGGTTGGGCAGCTTATTTTAAAGGCTTGCTCTCTCAATACGGGATAGCCCTTCCTCAGCCTTTAAATGGTACCTTTAATCCTCAAGCAGGGACATTTGTTGATTTATTGCCTATTCTTGTCTTGGTCTTGGTGACCTCGCTTGTTTTACTCAATGCTAAAGCAGCCTTACGCTTTAATTCTATTCTAGTTATTTTGAAATTCTCGGCTTTAGCTCTCTTTGTTTTAGTAGGAATTTGGCATATCAAACTTGATAATTGGAGTAATTTTGCTCCTTATGGTTTTGGACAAATCTATGGTGCTAGTACTGGTATTATGGCTGGTGCCTCCTTGATGTTCTTCGGTTTTTTGGGATTTGAATCCATCTCTATGGCTGTAGATGAGGTCAAGACTCCTCAAAAAAATATTCCTAGAGGGATTGTCTTATCGCTTTCTATCGTAACCATTCTCTATGCCTTGGTGACGCTTGTTTTGACTGGTGTGGTTCACTATAGTCATTTAAATGTCAATGATGCCGTTGCCTTTGCCCTTCGTAGCGTTGGGATCAGTTGGGCAGCCAACTATGTGTCATTAGTGGCTATCTTGACCTTGATTACAGTTTGTATCTCGATGACCTATGCCCTATCGCGTATGATTTACAGTTTAGCGCGCGATGGCTTAATGCCTGCCGCCTTTAAAGAACTAACGAAGACTAGCAAGGTACCAAAGAATGCTACTATTTTAACAGGTCTAGCTTCAGCAGTAGCAGCAGGAATCTTCCCGCTAGCTAGTATTGCAGCCTTCTTAAACATTTGTACCTTGGCCTACTTAATCATGCTGGCTTACGGCCTGATTCGCTTACGGAAAGAAAAAGGGATGCCAAAAGCTGGGGAATTTAAAACACCCTTGGTACCCCTGTTACCGATTTTATCAATCATCATTTGTTTATCCTTTATGTTACAGTATAATATGGAAACTTGGATTGCTTTCCTAGTTGCCTTGTTAGTAGGAAGTATTATTTACTTCACTTATGGCTATAAGCATTCTACCATAGAAGAATAAAGTAAAAGTCTGTTGAGTTGTTGAAACTCAGCAGATTTTTATATGTGAAAGAAATTTCAAATTTTTTCTAAAAATATCTTGACAGATTAAGTTTTTAGGAGTAGAATGTTTACTAGTTAATTAAACAGTTAAGGAGTTGTTCATGAAGAAACAAAATTTATTTTTAGTCTTGTTAAGTGTCTTTCTTTTATTGCTAGGAGCCTGTAGTCAAAAGGAAAGTCAGACAGGAAAGGGGATGAAAATTGTGACCAGTTTTTATCCTATCTATGCTATGGTTAAGGAAGTATCTGGTGACTTGAATGATGTTCGGATGATTCAGTCAAGTAGTGGGATTCACTCCTTTGAACCTTCGGCAAATGATATCGCAGCCATCTATGATGCAGATGTCTTTGTTTACCATTCACATACGCTCGAATCTTGGGCAGGAAGTTTAGATCCCAATCTAAAAAAATCCAAAGTGAAGGTTTTAGAGGCTTCAGAGGGAATGACTTTAGACCGCGTCCCAGGGCTAGAAGATGTAGAAGCAGGGGATGGAGTTGATGAAAAAACGCTCTATGACCCTCACACTTGGCTAGATCCTGAAAAAGCTGGCGAAGAAGCTCAGATTATCGCTGATAAGCTTTCGGAGGCGGATAGTGAGCATAAAGAAACTTACCAAAAAAATGCGCAAGCCTTTATCAAAAAAGCTCAAGAATTGACTAAGAAATTCCAGCCTAAATTTGAAAAAGCGACTCAGAAAACATTTGTAACACAACATACAGCCTTTTCTTATTTAGCTAAGCGATTTGGACTCAATCAACTTGGTATTGCAGGTATCTCTCCGGAACAAGAACCAAGTCCAAGACAACTAACAGAAATTCAGGAATTTGTTAAAACCTATAAGGTTAAAACGATTTTTACAGAAAGTAACGCTTCTTCAAAAGTAGCTGAAACTCTTGTCAAATCAACAGGTGTAGGTCTTAAAACTCTGAATCCTTTAGAGGCAGACCCACAAAATGACAAGACCTATTTAGAAAATCTTGAAGAAAATATAAGTGTTCTAGCAGAAGAATTAAAGTGAGGAAAAAATGAAAATCAATAAAAAATATCTAGCAGGTTCAGTGGCAGTTCTTGCCCTAAGTGTTTGTTCCTATGAACTTGGTCGTTACCAAGCTGGTCAGGCTAAGAAAGAGTCTAATCGAGTTGCTTATATAGATGGTAATCAGGCTGGTCAAAAGGCAGAGAACTTAACACCAGATGAAGTCAGTAAGAGAGAGGGAATCAATGCTGAACAAATTGTTATCAAGATTACGGATCAAGGTTATGTGACTTCTCATGGAGACCATTATCATTACTATAATGGCAAGGTTCCTTATGATGCCATCATCAGTGAAGAGCTCCTCATGAAAGATTCGAATTATCAGTTGAAGGATTCAGACATTGTCAATGAAATCAAGGGTGGTTATGTCATTAAGGTAAACGGTAAATACTATGTTTACCTTAAAGATGCGGCCCATGCGGATAATATTCGGACAAAAGAAGAGATTAAACGTCAGAAGCAGGAACATAGTAGTAATCACGGTGGCGGTTCAAACAATCAGGCGGTAGTTGCAGCCAGAGCCCAAGGACGTTATACAACGGATGATGGTTATATCTTTAATGCCTCTGATATCATTGAAGATACAGGCGATGCCTATATTGTTCCTCATGGCAATCACTTCCACTATATTCCTAAGAGTGATTTGTCTGCCAGTGAATTAGCTGCTGCCCAAGCCTTCTTATCTGGAAAAGGCGGTCAATTAAGTACGGTTGAATATCGTTCTAGCAGGGGAGAAACAAGATCTAGTGTGAGAACGAGTCCATCTGAAACTCCTCAAAATCTTACAACAACTCCTGAGAGTCAAAATGAGGATTTAGCTAGTCTCCTTCAAGAATTGTACGCTTTGCCACTTAGCCAACGTCATGTGGAGTCTGATGGATTAGTATTTGACCCAGCACAGATTACAAAACGTACTGCAAATGGTGTGGCAGTACCTCACGGAGATCATTTCCATTTCATTCCTTATTCGCAAATGTCTGCCTTGGAAGAAAAATTGGCTCGAAATCTACCAATTGGAGGTCAGCCAGTTCAAAAGCATTCTGATAATACGAAACCAAGCAGTCCTGCGAAACCAAGTTCAGCCATTAAAGCAAACTTTAATCTCAATACGCAGGCACCGAATAGAGCAACTGGAGGAGCCTATACAACGGATGATGGGTATGTCTTTAGTCCAACAGATGTGATTGAAGATACAGGTGACGCTTTTGTTGTACCGCATGGAAATCATTTTCACTATATTCCTAAGAGTGATTTGTCTGCAGGAGAATTGGCTGCAGCCCAAGCCTATTGGAATGGGAAGCAGGGGTCTCGTCCTTCTTCAAGTTCTAGTCATAATGCAAATCCAGCTCAACCAAGCTTGTCAGAGAACCACAATTTGACTGTCACTCCAACTTATCATCAAAATCAAGGGGAAGACATTCCAAGCCTTTTACGTGAATTGTATGCTAAACCCTTATCAGAACGCCATGTAGAATCGGATGGACTAGTATTTGACCCGGCACAAATAACAAATCGTACAGCTAATGGTGTTGCTGTACCGCACGGAGACCATTATCACTTTATCCCTTATTCACAAATGTCACCTTTGGAAGAAAAATTGGCTCGTATGATAGCTATTAAGGGACAAAATGGTGCAGTCTTGCCGGGAATGAATTATTTGAAACCAGCACCAAAACCGCAAGCTCAACCATCAACTGAGAAAAAACAAACTGATTTTACAGTAGAACAGGTTGTTAGAAAAGTTGGGGAAGGATATGTTGTGGAAATTGCTGGTGTCAGTCACTATGTTTTTGCTAAAGACTTGGCTAAGGATAAGATTGATGCTATTGAAAATCTCTTGTCTAAGAAAACTCAAGAGACACATGCTCTAGTTGCTAAAAAAGAAAATGTCGCTTCTCGTGACCAAGAATTTTATGATAAAGCCTACAATCTGTTAACCCAGGCTCATAAAGCCTTGTCTGAAAATAAAGGTCGCGTTTCTGATTTCCAAACTTTAGACAAATTAGCAGAGCGCTTGAATGATGAATCTTCTAATAAAGTAAAATTGGTAGATGATTTATTGGCATTCCTAGCACCAATTACCCATCCAGAGCGACTTGGCAAACCAAATGCTCAAATTGCCTATACAGACGATGAAATTAAATTAGCGAAATTAGCAGGTAAATATACAACAGAGGATGGCTATATCTTTGATGAGCATGATATTGAAAGTGATGAAGGAAATGCCTACGTCACTCCACACTTGAACCATAGCCACTGGATTAAAAAAGACAGCTTATCTGAAGCTGAAAGAGCAGCAGCTCAGGCTTATGCTAAAGAAAAAGGCTTACAAGCTCCAAATTCTACTGAAGCAACAGAAGCAAAACCAGAGGCAACAGGGACAGAAGCTATCTATAACCGCGTAAAAGCTGAGAAAAAGGTACCATTAGAAAAAATACCGAATCATTTACAGTATACTGTAGCTGTACAAAATGGTCACTTTATAATTCCTCACTTTGATCACTATCATAACCTTAAGTTTGCATGGTTTGATGAAGGACTTTACTCAGCTCCTGAAGGCTATACCTTAGAAGATTTATTTGCGACAGTGAAATACTACGTTGAACATCCTGACCAACGTCCTCATTCAGATAATGGTTGGGGTAATGCTAGCGACCATGTTCGTAAAAATAAGGCAGACCAAAACGGTAAACCTGATGAAGATAAGGAACATGATGAAGTAAGTGAGCCAACTCATTCTGAATCTGATGAAAAAGAGAATCACGCTGGTTTAAATCCTTCAGCAGATAATCTTTATAGACCAAGCACTGATGCGGAAGAGACAGAGGAAGAAGCTGAAGATACTACAGATGAGGATGAAGTTCCACAAGTAGAGCGTTCTGTTATTGACGTTAAGATAGCAGAGGCGGAGACCTTGCTAGAAAAAGTAACAGATTCTCGTACTCGCCAAAATGCTATGGAGACATTGTCTGGTCTAAACAGCAGTCTTCTTTTCGGAACGAAAGACAGTAACACTATTTCAGCAGAATTAGATAGGCTCTTGGCTTTGTTAAAAGAGAGTCAACCGACTCCTATACAGTAGTAAAAAGAATGAAGCATATTTTATGGAGAAGTAACCTTTCGTGTTGCTTCTCTTTTTTAGAAGAAAGTAACAGAAACTTGACAGAAGTATAATAGATTGAATCTAGAATAGTACACCTTGACTTCTAAAATATTGTTAGAAATTGATTTGACTGTCCTGATCAATTTGTCCTATTCTTATTTCATTTCTCTATAATTTTAAATAGTAAACTATTTACTGGTTAATTAAATGGTTAAATAAGCGGTTTAGAAAAATTGTTTAACCGAGAAAAAAGAAGTTAAGAAAAAGTTTCATCATTTATTGAAATGAGGGATTTATGAAATTCAGTAAAAAATATATAGCAGCTGGATCAGCTGTTATCGTATCCTTGAGTCTATGTGCCTATGGACAAAACCAGCATCGTTCGCAGGAAAATAAGGACAATAATCGTGTCTCTTATGTGGATGGCAGCCAGTCAAGTCAGAAAAGTGAAAACTTGACACCAGACCAGGTTAGCCAGAAAGAAGGAATTCAGGCTGAGCAAATTGTAATCAAAATTACAGGTCAGGGCTATGTAACGTCACACGGTGACTACTATCATTACTATAATGGGAAAGTTCCTTATGATGCCCTCTTTAGTGAAGAACTCTTGATGAAGGATCCAAACTATCAACTTAAAGACGCTGATATTGTCAATGAAGTCAAGGATGGTTGTATCATCAAGGTCGATGGAAAATATTATGTCTACCTGAAAGATGTAGCTCATGCTGATAATGTTCGAACCAAAGATGAAATCAATCGTCAAAAACAAGAACATGTCAAAGATAAGGAGAAGGTCAGCTCTGATGTTGCTGTAGCAAGGTCTCAGGGACGATATACGACAAATGATGGCTATGTCTTTAATCCAGCTGATATTATCGAAGATACGGGTAATGCTTATATCGTTCCTCATGGAGGTCACTATCACTACATTCCCAAAAGCGATTTATCTGCTAGTGAATTAGCAGCAGCTAAAGCACATCTGGCTGGAAAAAATATGCAACCGAGTCAGTTAAGCTATTCTTCAACAGCTAGTGACAATAATACGCAATCTGTAGCAAAAGGATCAACTAGCAAGCCAGCAAATAAATCTGAAAATCTCCAGAGTCTTTTGAAGGAACTCTATGATTCACCTAGCGCCCAACGTTACAGTGAATCAGATGGCCTGGTCTTTGACCCTGCTAAGATTATCAGTCTTACACCAAATGGAGTTGCGATTCCGCATGGCGACCATTACCACTTTATTCCTTACAGCAAGCTTTCTGCCTTAGAAGAAAAGATTGCCAGAATGGTGTCTATCAGTGGAACTGGTTCTACAGTTTCTACAAATGCAAAACCTAATGAAGTAGTGTCTAGTCTAGGCAGTCTTTCAAGCAATCCTTCTTCTTTAACGACAAGTAAGGAGCTCTCTTCAGTATCTGATGGTTATATTTTTAATCCAAAAGATATCATTGAAGAAACGGCTATAGCTTATATTGTAAGACATGGTGATCATTTCCATTACATTCCAAAATCAAATCAAATTGGGCAACCGACTCTTCCAAACAATAGTCTAGCAACACCTTCTCCATCTCTTCCAATCAATCCAGGAACTTCACATGAGAAACATGAAGAAGATGGATACGGATTTGATGCTAATCGTATTATCGCTGAAGATGAATCAGGTTTTGTCATGAGTCATGGAGACCACAATCACTACATCAAGGTTCAAACTAAGGGCTATGAAGTAGCCTTGAAAAACAAAATTCCAGCCCTGCAATCCAACTATCAACCTGGAACTTTTGATGAGAAGGCAGTCTTGGCAAAAGTAGATCAACTTCTTGCTGAAAGTCGAAACGTCTATAAAGACGATCCAATCAAACAAAGACAGATTGAGTTAGTTTTAGGTCAGTTTACTGAAAATATGAAGAAACTAGCAACTAACTCTACAGCAGGTTATCTAAAAACACTTGACCTCTTTGATAAGCAATATATCCATATTGATGAAAGTGTCAAACCTGTTGAAACAAGTGCTTTAGATAAGAAATATCAGGCCTTGATTGATAAAATCAATACGCTAGATACAGATACTTATGGACTTCCTAAGAAAGACCTTCTCGTTCGACTCCAAGAGGCTAAGTTGGCTAAAGATGAGGCTGCTTTAGCAGCGGTTGAATCACAACTTCAAGCTCTTCAAGACTTTAATGACCGTACTGGCGATACAACAGTGGAATACATCAAGTACTTCTATGAGCATGTAAACGATGGTCGTTTAAGTGATGAGCTTCGTAATAAAGTAGCTAATTTGACTTTTACTTTATATCAATCTCAATCCTTCCGTAAGGCTGTGGACTTGAATAAACTGTTCCCAAGCATTTACCAAACAAAACAAGAAGTAGAAGAGGCTTTGAAAAATCAGCCAGCTACTGCAAAAGTAAATGAAACAGTTTTAGATAAAGAAAAAGTTGATAACCAATCTGCTAAGCAAGCGATTTATGAATTTTTGAAAGATCTTTATCCTGATCTTAAAAAAGAAGAATATGTCAATCATGTCAGCAAGGAAGAAGTAGAAAGTCTTTTGAACAAGGCAAATCAACTCTTGGAACAAATCCATGAAGAAGGAATCAGACAATCCTTGGCAGAAGAAGTAGAAAATCTAAAAGCTGCCACAAACAAGGCTGATGCAGACTTGGATGAAGTAAACAGTCAGGTAAAAGATGTTTTGACTCGTATCGCTAGCGCCCTTCAACAAGAAAAGGAAAATGCTGAGCAAGATTCTCAGACACTTGTACTCTATCAAAAACTCTACGATATTCTCATGTCGCTTCACTCTTATTTAGAAAGTAATAATGGTTCTGATGAGGACTTTGATAAAGTGGATGCATTACTAGATCAACTTTCTGCTAAGAGTAAAGACAAAGCAGCTTTACTTGAATTGACAAAAGCTATTCTAGTTTTGAATCACCAAATCCAGTCAAAAGCTAGCGCAAGTGAAGAAACAAGTCCAGCAAGAAATGCTGAAGCAAATGGTGATAACACCAGTGCTGAGAACCAACCAAACGCAACTACAGAATCTAACAGCGAAACTGCTAGCGACGAAAACAAAGCAAGCAACACAAGAGATTCTAAACCTGCTGAATTAACTTCAGAAAAGGGATCAACTGAATCTACAACAAGCACTGGTAATCAAGAAAAAGCAGTAGAATAAACAGAAAGGCGAAGTAGCTGAGCCACCTCGTCTTTTTAGCCTTTATAAGCTACGATGCCAATGATGGTATCAACTGCACGTTCCATAGTCTGAAGGCTAACGTATTCAAAACGTCCGTGCATATTTTCGCCACCTGCAAAGATATTCGGAGTTGGGATTCCCATAAAGGAAATCTTAGAGCCGTCTGTTCCACCCCGGATTGGTTCGATAATAGGCGTGATACCTAGATCTTCCATAACGGCTTTAGCAACGGTAATTGGAGTCATATCTTTTTCAATGACTTCTTTCATATTGTAGTACTGGTCTGTCAAGTTGAGAGTGACACGGTTGCTCCCAAGTTCTTGATTCATCTTATCAGCGATAGATTGCATGGATGCTTTACGCGCTTCAAAGGCATCTTTTTCAAAATCACGAATGATGTAGCTTGCACGCGCCTCCTCAACACTACCTGTCACATCCATTAGATGGTAAAAACCTTGGTAACCTTCAGTTAACTCAGGTCGGTCATTTTCTGGAAGTTGATTATGAAAATCAATTGCTAGCTGAAGGGCATTGACCATCTGCCCTTTGGCAGTACCAGGGTGGACATTACGGCCTTGGAAATGCAATTCAGCACCAGCGGCTGAGAAAGTCTCGTACTGAAGTTCACCTAGTGGACCACCATCAACAGTGTAGGCAAAATCCACATCAAAATCTTCTGCATCAAATTTATTAGCACCAACACCGATTTCCTCATCTGGACCAAAACCAACACGAATCTCACAGTGTTTGATTTCAGGATGAGCAGTCAGATATTCAATAGCTGTCATAATCTCAGCAATACCAGACTTGTCATCAGCACCTAGCAAGGTTGTTCCATCAGTTGTAATGAGCGTTTGGCCTGGATATTTCTCAAGACTCTTGAAGTCGGCTGGATCCAGTTTAAAACCAGAATTTCCAAGTTCAATCACACCACCATCGTAGTTTTCAATTACCTGTGGATTGACTCCTTCAGCATTAAAATCAGCAGTATCCATGTGGGAGATGAAGCCAATCTTACGTGTTAAAGATGGATCATTGGCTGGCAAGGTTCCAATAGCAAAACCATTCGGTAGATAGTAAACATTTTGCAGTCCAACACGTTTCATTTCAGGAATTAGGACATTTGTTGCGAAGTCAACCTGACTCTGTGTACTTGGAGTAGTAGTAGAGTGTTCATCAGAGCGCGTGTTGACCTTAACGTAGGTTAAGAAGCGGTCCAAGAGATTTGGATAAGTCATAAAAAACTCCTTTTGAATTTATTTTTTCCATTGTATCATAGAAAGAAGAGAAAAACAAAAGACAGAAGTTAGGGCAATCTGCTATGTTAGCGTTTACTTATCAGTGGATTCATGATAAAATAAACTTGATAAAAACATCACAAGGAAGCGATTATGAAAAAAGCAATTTTAATGATGACCTTCGGTTCGCCAGAAGAGATTACCTTTGAAGGTGTAGCTGATTTTTTCACAAATATTCGTCGTGGAGTGAGACCTCAAGACCACGAGATTCAGACTCTCTATGATAATTATGTACGAATTGGAGGCACGCCTCTGCAAAAAATTACCCGTCAAGAGGTTGCCTTGGTAGAAGCTAGGCTGGGGAATGAATACAGTGTCTACTTTGCTAATAAGTTTTCCAGTCCCTTTATTCCAGATGTGATCGGTCAAATGGAAGCAGACGGAATTGAACAGTGTATTTGTTTGATTTTGGAGCCTCATTATTCTTTCTACTCTGTCATGGGCTATGAAAAATTTTTAGAAAGCAAACAAATTCAATTTTTGGTCATTAAGGACTGGTATCAGGAAGAAGCACTTTTAAACTATTGGGCAGATGAAATTGCTAAAATTTTAAAAGAAGAAGTAAAGCAGGATAGCTTTAAAGTCATCTTTTCAGCCCATAGTGTGCCCATTTTTGCCTTGGATTTTGGAGATCCTTATATCGATCAAATTTTCGAAAATAGCAAGTTAGTTGCTGAAAAACTAGGTTTGAGTTCCGATCAATATACAAATACCTGGCAAAGTGAGAGTGATATTGGGATTCCATGGATTAAGCCAGATGTTTTGGAGTATCTCAGAGAACAGACAGAACATCCAGACCATTATATTTTTGTTCCAATCAGCTTTATCAGTGAGCACATTGAAGTCTTGTTTGATAATGATGTGGAATGTTATGACTTGTGTCAGGAATTTGGGGTAAACTACCATCGTCCACCAATGCCAAATACAGATTCTCGCTTGATTGATGCCTTGGTCAATACAGTTAGAGCCAATGAACATCAAGAGTTTAAGGAATTTCTCCCAGAAGAAGAGACCTTTGATGAGTTAGTTCCTTCAGACGAGACGAAAAACATTTTGGCTGAATCTCAAGATTTACAAATGCCGGAATTTGTGAAAAAACTGATTGAGAAAAAAGGGCGGGAGAATGTTAAGATGCCTTATCTTATCAAGAAGATGCTAGAAAAAGCAGGCAAGTTGCCCAAAGAGTAAAGAAAAAGGATTTAGCTTTGTGCTAGATCCTTTTAATCGATTATTTTTTCTCAAGAAGGGCTTTGATTTCTTGAAGGACTTCCAATTCGGTTGGTTTTTTTTCGTCAGTTTTTTCTTCCTTTATACCAGTCAGTTTCTGTGCTTTTTCAATACCCTTGATAATAAAGAAGAGGGCGGTACCCACAAAGATAAAATTGATAATAGCACTTAAAAAGTTACCATAGCCGACTCCATGCCAAGAAAGTTGAGCGATACGTTCGACTTTAGCAGCTTTCAAAGCGGGATTTAAAATAAGAGGAGTGATAATGTCGTTTACAAGTGAAGTAACGATAGCACCAAAAGCAGAGGCAATGACAACACCGACAGCAAGGTCAATAACATTTCCTCGAAGCAAGAACGATTTTAGATTTTTTAACATACTGTTTTCCTTTCAATGTTTCGTGTTTCATTGTATCCTAAATCATTATAGAAGGCAATTAAAAGGCTCATAAATGGAGCATTATTTTCTAAAAATATAGATCTTGCTCAAGATATAATTGATGATAATAATGAGTATTTGTGCAATTATTGTTTCAATTGCATTTACCTTATCAGGATTTTCGTTTACAAATTGCCCTATGATATGAGGGAATTGAGTTACAAAGAGAAAAGTTAAAAACAAGTCTAACAGAAAAGTAGAAAGGCGGGCAAGAAAAAATTTCACTAAACGGATAAGCCGATTCTTCCTTGCTTGCTTAAATACAAGCCTATCATTTGTGATAAAGGCAAATAGGATACCAAATATATTTGCCAAGGCCGTAGCAAGAAGTTCCTGATGAGTTAGTTGATAAATGACCAATCGCGAGAGAATCGAAACTAGAGTTGTTGCAAGGCCAAAAAAGAGATAGGCTAAGATTTCATTGTTAAAAAATTTTTGAATAGGTTTTTTCATGCTTTAAGTATAGCATAAAGCAGGCTATTGTGCTATACTAGTAAGGTTGAATAAAGCAACCCTTGGTGCTTAGCTTCTTTCACCAAGCATATTACACGCGGATAACCGCCAAAGGAGAAAAAATGAAAAAATTAACTATTCGTGATGTTGCAGATATTGCAATCGTTGCTGCTATTTATGTCGTTTTGACTGTCACACCGCCCCTAAATGCCATCAGCTATGGTGCTTATCAGTTTCGTATTTCAGAAATGATGAACTTTATGGCTTTTTACAATCCCAAGTACATCATCGGAGTTACTATCGGTTGTATGATTGCTAATTTCTTTAGCTTCGGACTACTAGATGTCTTTGTTGGTGGCGGATCAACCTTGGTATTCCTCAGTTTAGGTGTTTGGCTTTTTGCAAAATATAGCAAGGATTACCTCTTTAACGGATTGATTCGAAAAGATCATTTCTTCTTTTCAATCCTCTTTTCAATTTCCATGTTTACCATCGCTGCAGAGTTAAATATTGTAGCAGAATTACCATTTTTCCTTACTTGGTTTACAACAGGAATTGGTGAATTTGCCTCATTGATTATTGGAGCGATTATCATTGGTAAAATTGGTCGTCGAATCGATTTAAGCAAATAGAACAGGACAAGCTAGGTAGCCTTTACCTGGCTTTTTCTTATGGAAAATTTCTAAGAAAACTTGACAAGTTTTTCTGATTATAGTATACTTACTTAAGTAAGCTGATTTAGCTCAGTTGGCAGAGCGCATCCATGGTAAGGATGAGGTCGCCGGTTCAATCCCGGCAATTAGCATGATATGTATAGGGAAACTCTTGAATACGAGAGTTTTTTGTTATACTCGATCGAAAAAATTTCTTATTGACAAAATCAAGTATCTCTAGTAATATAGAATATGCGATGAGTCGATAGGTAGTCTTCGGACTACTATTGAGCATAAGGAGGTCATAACGCAGGAGCGGACCTTGATGAGTTGTGTGAACCTGCTCATCACATGAAGATGCCTCTTAGTCCCTAGTCTAACGACTGGGGATTTTTATTTTCCAAAAAATGATGAAAAAGCTTTGCAATTCATGGAAAAAGTAGTATAATACTTCTATTATAGAAATTTTTAGAAAATTCCGAAAGAGGTTATTTATGGGATATACAGTTGCTGTAGTCGGCGCGACAGGTGCTGTCGGTGCTCAGATGATAAAAATGTTGGAAGAATCAACACTTCCAATCGATAAAATTCGTTTACTTGCTTCTGCACGTTCAGCAGGCAAGACTTTGAAATTTAAAGATCAAGATATTACGATTGAAGAAACGACTGAAACAGCTTTTGAAGGAGTTGATATTGCTCTCTTTTCAGCAGGTGGTTCTACATCAGCTAAGTATGCACCATACGCAGTGAAAGCTGGAGCGGTAGTAGTAGATAATACATCTTACTTCCGTCAAAATCCAGACGTTCCTTTGGTTGTTCCAGAGGTCAATGCTCACGCACTTGATGCCCACAATGGGATCATTGCCTGCCCTAACTGTTCAACAATTCAAATGATGGTGGCTCTTGAGCCAGTTCGCCAAAAATGGGGCTTGGACCGTATCATTGTTTCAACTTACCAAGCAGTTTCAGGTGCTGGTATGGGAGCAATTCTTGAGACACAACGTGAACTTCGTGAAGTCTTGAATGATGGTGTAACCCCACGTGATTTGCATGCCGAAATCTTGCCTTCAGGTGGTGACAAGAAACATTATCCTATCGCCTTCAATGCTCTTCCACAAATTGATGTCTTCACTGACAATGATTACACTTATGAAGAGATGAAGATGACTAAGGAAACTAAGAAAATCATGGAAGATGATAGTATTGCCGTTTCAGCAACATGTGTTCGTATTCCAGTCTTATCAGCTCACTCTGAGTCTGTTTATATCGAAACAAAAGAAGTGGCTCCAATCGAAGAAGTCAAAGCAGCTATCGCAGCCTTCCCGGGTGCTGTTCTTGAAGATGATGTAGCTCATCAAATTTATCCTCAAGCTATCAATGCAGTTGGTTCGCGTGATACCTTTGTTGGTCGTATCCGTAAAGACTTGGATGCTGAAAAAGGAATCCACATGTGGGTTGTTTCAGACAACCTGCTCAAAGGTGCTGCTTGGAACTCAGTTCAGATTGCTGAAACTCTTCATGAACGTGGCTTGGTTCGTCCAACAGCTGAATTGAAATTTGAATTAAAATAGTCATATCGTTTAGGAGTTCAGATGAACTCCTTCTTTGAAATAGAGAGGTGTTTTCATGTCTTATCAAGATTTAAAAGAGTGTAAAATCATCACAGCCTTTATTACCCCCTTCCATCAGGATGGTTCCATCAACTTTGATGCTATTCCAGCCTTGATTGAGCATTTGTTGGCTCATCATACGGATGGAATTCTTCTCGCAGGGACCACTGCTGAGAGTCCAACCTTGACTCACGATGAAGAGTTGGAGTTGTTTGCGGCTGTACAAAAGATTGTCAATGGACGCGTTCCTTTGATTGCGGGTGTTGGTACCAATGATACGCGTGACTCTATCGAGTTTGTCAAAGAAGTCGCGGAATTCGGCGGTTTTGCTGCTGGGCTTGCTATTGTACCTTACTACAATAAACCTTCTCAAGAAGGAATGTATCAGCACTTTAAGGCCATTGCAGATGCTTCTGACCTGCCTATTATTATCTATAACATTCCAGGTCGTGTGGTTGTCGAATTGACTCCAGAAACCATGCTTCGTTTGGCTGATCATCCAAATATTATTGGTGTCAAAGAATGTACCAGCTTGGCCAATATGGCTTACTTAATTGAGCACAAGCCTGAAGAATTCTTGATTTATACAGGTGAGGATGGAGATGCTTTCCATGCCATGAACCTTGGTGCGGATGGGGTTATTTCTGTTGCATCCCATACAAATGGGGATGAAATGCACGAGATGTTTACTGCTATTGCAGAAAGTGATATGAAGAAAGCTGCAGCTATTCAGCGTAAATTCATTCCTAAAGTCAATGCCCTCTTCTCTTATCCAAGTCCTGCTCCAGTTAAGGCAGTTTTGAACTATATGGGATTTGAAGCTGGCCCAACTCGATTACCTCTAGTTCCAGCACCAGAAGAAGATGCCAAACGCATTATCAAAGTCGTCGTAGATGGCGACTACGAAGCGACCAAGGCAACTGTAACAGGTGTCTTAAGACCAGATTACTAATAAGACAATAAAATCCATGACCGAATGAAGGATCATGGATTTTTCTTATTTTCCTAAACAGAATTGGCTAAAAAGTTGGGTAATGAGTTCATCAGGAGCCGCATCTCCAGTGATTTCTCCGAGGATTTCCCAAGTACGGGTCAAGTCAACTTGAAGCAAGTCAACAGGCATCCCCAGTTCAAGACCTTCATTAACAGCTTGCAAACTTTCAACGGCCTTCTCAATCAAGGAAATGTGACGGGCATTTGACAAGTAAGTAGCATCTTGCTCAACCAAACCAGCATTTTCAAAGAAGAGGTTGTTGATTCGCTCTTCAATCTTATCGATATTTTGATTTTTAAGGACTGAAATGCGAATGACATCTTCTGGAAGTTCAGAGGTTTCAATAACTTCTGGCAGGTCAGTTTTGTTAAGGAGAATAATTCGGTTGGTTTCTTGGCTGATTTCTAGGAGTTGGCGGTCTTGGGCGGTTAGTGGTTCACTAGCATTTAACACTAGTAGTACTAGGTCAGCTTCCTTGAGGGCTTTTTTCGAACGCTCGACACCGATTTGTTCAACGATATCATCCGTTTCACGAATACCAGCTGTGTCAATCAATTTTAGGGGAACACCGTTGATGTTGACGTATTCTTCAATGACATCACGTGTCGTACCAGCAATATCGGTTACGATTGCCTTATCTTCACGTAAGAGGTTGTTGAGAAGGCTTGATTTCCCAACGTTGGGGCGTCCGATGATGGCAGTGGAAATTCCTTCACGAAGGATTTTACCGCGACGGGCTGTTCTAAGGAGATTGGTTAGTAATTGTTCAAACTCCATTGTCTTTTCTCGGACCACAGCAGTAGTCGCTTCTTCAACATCGTCATACTCAGGATAGTCGATATTGACCTCGACTTGGGCAAGTGTGTTAAGGATTTCTTGACGGATATTGTTAATAAGGTCAGAAAGTGAGCCGTCTAATTGTTTAACTGCAATGTTCATAGCCTTGTCTGTCTTAGCACGGATGATGTCCATAACGGCTTCAGCCTGAGTCAAGTCAACACGTCCATTTAGGAAGGCACGTTTGGTAAATTCACCAGGTTCTGCCAACCGAGCTCCTTCACGGATAGCTAGCTGGAGAATCTCATTGGTCACCGCAATCCCACCGTGAGTGTTAATCTCGATAATATCTTCACGAGTGAAGGTTTTTGGAGACTTCATGGCTCCAACCATAACCTCGTCCATGACCTTACCATTTTGAGGGTCAACGATGTGACCGTAGTTAAGTGTATGGCTAGCAACCTGACTCAAGTATTTTCCTTTAAAAATCTTTTGCGCAATAGCAAAACTTTCTGTTCCGCTCAAGCGGACAATACCAATAGCCCCTTCACCTAGTGGAGTAGAGATAGCAGCGATGGTATCAAATTCTCGTGTAATCATAATGTTTCCTTTAATCAATAACTCTTTTCTTGGAAATTTTTCCAAGTCTCTTTTCAAATTGTAACAAATTTGAACTATTTCTTCAATGGATGCTACTTGGAGATTGAAAAAGCCTAAGCAATTCTGCTTAAGCTAGCTTATTTAGTACGCATTTCCCCTTGTGGGAAGTAAGTTCCTTCTGGCATGTCGTTGATGATGACATGGACAGCAGATTGAGGGGCTCCAGTGTTGCGGACAACTGCTTCCGTTACTTCCTTAGCAAGAGCTTTCTTTTGCTCGAGCGTGCGTCCTTCAAATAAATCGATGCGTACAAATGGCATAATAGCTTCCTCCACTAGTTTTGATTTCTTCCATTTTACCACATTTTGCCGTTTAAAGCTTCAGAAAATTATGATATACTAGAATGTAGCAAAAATTTAGAAATGGACGTGAAGCAAGAAACATGGCACAGTTGTATTATCGTTATGGGACCATGAACTCTGGTAAAACGATTGAGATTCTCAAAGTGGCCTATAACTACGAGGAGCAAGGAAAAGGTGTTGTCATTATGACCTCGGCTCTGGATACGCGTGACGGTGTTGGCTATGTGTCGAGTCGAATTGGCATGAAACGCCCTGCCCTTGCGATTGAGGAAACAACGGATATCTTTGGCTATATCCGAGACCTACCAGAAAAACCTTATTGTGTTTTGGTCGATGAAGCCCAGTTTCTTAAACGCCACCATGTTTACGACCTAGCTCGTGTTGTGGACGAGTTAGACATACCCGTCATGGCTTTTGGCTTGAAAAATGACTTTCGCAATGAATTGTTCGAAGGTTCCAAATATCTCTTGCTTTTAGCAGACAAGATTGACGAAATCAAGACCATCTGTCAGTATTGCAAGAAAAAGGCGACCATGGTGTTGCGAACACAGGATGGACTGCCCGTTTACGATGGAGAACAGATCCAGATTGGTGGTAATGAAACCTATATCTCGGTTTGCCGTAAACATTATTTTGCCCCTGAAATCAATAAGGAGAATGAAGAAAAATGAACATCTATGATCAACTACAAGCTGTAGAAGACCGTTATGAAGAACTAGGAGAATTGCTGAGTGACCCTGATGTCGTTTCAGACACCAAGCGTTTTATGGAGCTTTCAAAAGAAGAAGCTTCCAATCGTGACACCGTAATAGCCTACCGTGAGTATAAACAAGTCCTTCAAAATATCGTCGATGCCGAAGAGATGATTAAGGAATCAGGCGGAGATGCGGACTTGGAAGAAATGGCCAAGCAAGAACTCAAAGATGCCAAGGCTGAAAAAGAAGAATATGAAGAAAAACTGAAAATTTTGCTCCTTCCAAAGGATCCAAACGATGACAAGAATATCATCCTTGAAATCCGTGGAGCAGCTGGTGGAGACGAAGCGGCACTTTTCGCTGGAGATTTGCTAACTATGTACCAAAAGTATGCGGAAGCCCAAGGTTGGCGCTTTGAAGTCATGGAAGCCTCTATGAACGGTGTCGGTGGTTTTAAAGAAGTGGTTGCTATGGTTTCTGGTCAGTCGGTTTACTCTAAACTCAAGTACGAATCAGGTGCCCACCGTGTGCAACGTGTCCCTGTGACAGAAAGCCAAGGCCGTGTTCATACTTCGACAGCGACAGTTCTTGTTATGCCAGAAGTTGAAGAGGTTGAATACGACATTGATCCAAAAGACCTTCGTGTCGACATCTATCACGCCTCTGGTGCTGGTGGACAGAACGTCAACAAGGTTGCGACAGCCGTTCGTATCGTTCACTTGCCAACCAATATTAAAGTTGAGATGCAGGAAGAACGTACCCAGCAGAAGAACCGTGAGAAAGCCATGAAAATCATCCGTGCGCGTGTTGCTGACCACTTTGCACAAATTGCTCAGGATGAACAAGACGCTGAGCGTAAATCAACAATCGGTACTGGTGACCGTTCAGAACGTATTCGTACTTATAACTTCCCACAAAACCGTGTCACAGACCACCGTATCGGCTTGACTCTCCAAAAACTAGATACTATTTTGTCTGGTAAATTGGATGAGGTTGTGGATGCTTTGGTGCTCTATGACCAAACACAAAAATTAGAAGAATTAAATAAATAATGATATTAGCTCAATTATTTTCAGATTTTGAAGAAGAGTTGATAAGACAAGGAGAGGAAGCTGAAAGCCTCTCTTTTGTCTATCGTGGCCTGAAAAATCTTCCTTTCACAGATTTTGTTTTTGCCCTCCAGAAAGAGGTAACAGAGGAAGAAAAACAATTTGTAAAAGGAATTTTTCAACAGTTAGTAGATCATAAACCAGCACAGTATATCATCGGACAGGCAGATTTTTATGGAATGCAGTTAAAAGTTGATGAGCGGGTTTTGATTCCCCGTCCAGAGACAGAGGAATTAGTCGAGCTTATCCTGGCTGAAAATTCTGAAGAAAATCTTAAGGTCCTAGATATCGGGACAGGTAGTGGAGCTATTGCTCTCGCTCTAGCAAAAAATAGACCAGATTGGTCAGTGACAGCAGCAGATATTTCCCAAGATGCTTTAGATTTAGCTAACGAAAATGCTAAAAATCAAAATCTTCAAATATTTTTAAAAAAATCTGACTGTTTTACAGAAATTTCTGAAAAATATGATATAATTGTTTCCAATCCACCCTATATCTCTCGTGAAGATGAGTCAGAGGTTGGCTTGAATGTTTTGCATTCGGAGCCTCATCTAGCTCTCTTTGCAGACGAGGATGGCCTAGCTATTTACCGTAGAATTGCGGAAGATGCAAAAGACTATCTCAAAGATGGTGGTAAGATTTACCTTGAAATTGGATACAAGCAAGGTCAAAGTGTTCCTGAACTTTTTAGGAAGCATCTTCCTGAAAAACGTGTAAGAACGCTTAAGGATCAATTTGGTCAAGATAGGATGGTTGTGGTTGATGATGGACAGGATTAGGCAAGAGTTGGAAAAGGGTGGAGCTGTTGTTCTGCCTACAGAGACTGTTTATGGTCTTTTTGCCAAGGCTCTAGACGAAAAAGCAGTTAATCATGTATACCAGATTAAACGTCGTCCCAGAGACAAGGCACTCAATCTCAATATTGCCTCTTTAGAGGATATCTTGCACTTTTCAAAGAATCAGCCAACTTATCTTCAAAAACTTGTAGAGACCTTTTTACCAGGTCCCTTGACCATTATTCTCGAAGCTAATGACCGAGTTCCCTATTGGGTCAATTCGGGTCTCGCAACGGTGGGATTTCGGATGCCTAGTCATCCCATCACGCTTGATTTGATTAGAGAGACGGGACCCTTGATTGGGCCGTCTGCCAATATTTCAGGTCAGTCAAGTGGTGTAACCTTTGAACAAATTCTGAAGGATTTTGACCAAGAGGTTTTGGGTCTAGAAGACGATGCTTTTCTAACTGGACAGGATTCGACTATTTTGGACTTGTCTGGAGACAAGGTGAAAATCTTACGCCAAGGGGCCATTAAGCGAGAAGATATTCTTGCTCAGTTGCCAGAGATTTCTTTTGAGGAGGAATGAGATGCTAAGAGATTTAAGAGAAACTGATGTGAACGCTATATGTGAGATCAACCAAGAGGCTTTGGGTTATTCTTTTAGTCCAGAGGACACGGCTAGTCAATTTGCTAGACTATCTCAGGATTCCCATCATTTCCTACTTGGCTATGAGAATGAAGCTAGTCATGCCTTGCTTGGATATGTCCACGCTGAGGTCTATGAATCACTTTATTCTAAAGCAGGATTTAATATTTTAGCTTTAGCAGTTTCACCTCAAGCGCAAGGTCAAGGTATTGGTAAAAGCTTATTACAAGGGTTGGAAGAAGAAGCAAAAAGACGTGGTTATGGGTTTATCCGCTTAAACTCTGCCGATCATCGTCTGGGTGCTCATGCATTTTATGAAAAAGTTGGTTATACTTGTGATAAAATGCAGAAACGGTTTATTCGCATCTTTTAGTTTGATTTTCTAATAAGAAAATTAAACTAATGGACTAGTCACACAATAAAAGGAGAAGACCTATGATTTTTGACAAAGATGATTTTAAAGCATACGATGCTGATCTCTGGAATGCTATTGCCAAAGAAGAAGAACGCCAACAGAATAATATCGAGTTGATTGCTTCGGAAAACGTAGTTTCCAAGGCTGTTATGGCAGCTCAAGGGTCTATCTTGACAAACAAATATGCCGAGGGTTACCCAGGCCGCCGTTATTATGGTGGAACGGATGTGGTAGACGTGGTAGAGACTCTTGCTATTGAACGCGCAAAAGAAATTTTCGGTGCAAAATTTGCTAATGTCCAACCTCACTCAGGAAGCCAAGCCAACTGTGCGGCTTACATGGCCTTGATTGAGCCAGGTGATACCGTTATGGGGATGGATTTAGCAGCAGGTGGACACTTGACCCACGGAGCTCCAGTTAGCTTCTCAGGTCAAACCTACAACTTTGTTTCTTATAGTGTAGATCCTGAAACGGAATTATTGGACTTTGATGCTATATTGAAGCAAGCCCAAGAAGTAAAACCAAAATTGATCGTAGCAGGTGCTTCAGCCTATTCTCAAATTATCGACTTTTCAAAATTCCGTGAAATTGCAGATGCCGTTGGTGCTAAGCTCATGGTAGATATGGCTCATATCGCTGGTTTGGTTGCGGCTGGCCTTCATCCAAGCCCAGTACCATACGCTCATATCACTACAACAACGACCCACAAAACCCTTCGTGGACCTCGTGGTGGTTTGATTTTGACCAATGACGAAGAACTTGCTAAAAAAATCAATTCAGCTATTTTCCCAGGTATTCAGGGCGGTCCTTTAGAGCATGTTGTGGCGGCTAAGGCAGTTTCCTTCAAAGAAGTTTTGGATCCAGCCTTCAAGGAATATGCTGCCAATGTAATTAAGAACAGCAAGGCTATGGCAGATGTCTTCTTGCAAGACCCTGATTTCCGTATTATTTCAGGTGGAACTGAAAACCATCTCTTCCTTGTTGATGTGACTAAGGTTGTAGAAAACGGAAAAGTTGCTCAAAACTTGCTGGATGAAGTCAATATTACCCTAAATAAAAATTCAATCCCTTACGAAACCTTGTCACCATTCAAGACAAGTGGGATTCGTATCGGAGCAGCAGCCATTACTGCACGTGGATTTGGTGAAGAAGAAAGTCGCAAAGTGGCTGAACTCATCATTAAAACCCTTAAAAATGCAGAAAATGAGGCTGTATTAGAAGAAGTGAGAAGTGCAGTCAAAGAATTGACAGATGCCTTCCCATTATACGAGGACTAAAACTTTTATGGACATTTATATTAAGAAAGCCATTATTCACCAGTTCAGTCCGGATGATACCGAGCTGTTCCTAGCGGATAAGCTTCTCAATATTACTCCAAAAATCGAAGAATACCTGCGTAAAAAAATTGAACGTGTGTATTCAGATGAAGCCAAGACTGGGATTTTCGAGGAAGAAAATCCCTTCTTCAATCACATCACAGACGATTTATTGGAGACATCAGTAACACTGGCTAATCTCTGGAAAGAGGAGTTTAGCATTTCTGAAAATCTCAAGACCAATGACTTGATTTTTGTGCAATTGTCTAAAGAAGGTGTGGAACATTTCGCTTTCTTGAGAATTGCCCTGCGTGAGACCTTGACTCACCTCGGAGGAGAAGTTGATAATCCAATCAAGCTGACTCAGAATAACCTGCCTGGATTTGGAACAGGGGCTGATGAGGCCTTGGTGGTTAATCTTCAGAGTCGCAAGTACCATCTGATTGAAAAACGAATCAAGTATAACGGGGCTTTCTTGAACTATTTTTCAGATAATCTTCTTGCTGTCGCTCCTAAGATTTCTCCTAAGAAATCTATCAAGGAATTGGAAAAAACAGCACAGCGCATTGCTGAGACTTTTAACACAGATGATTTTCAATTTCAATCCAAGGTCAAATCAGCGATTTTCAACAACCTAGAAGAAAGCAATGAATTGTCACCAGAGAAACTGGCCAATGACCTTTTTGACAACAATCTGACGGCTCGTTTGAGCTTTATTGACCAAGTCAAAGAAGCCGTACCAGAACCTGTTCAATTTGATGAAATTGATGCCAGTCGCCAATTAAAGAAATTTGAAAATCAAAAACTTTCCTTGTCAAATGGAATTGAGCTCATCGTTCCCAATAACGTCTATCAAGACGCCGAGTCTGTTGAGTTTATCCAAAACGACAATGGAACCTACTCTATCTTAATCAAAAATATCGAGGATATCCAAAGTAAATAATGTTTAAACGAATTCGAAGAGTGCTTGTACTAGCAGTCTTCCTTTTTGCTGGATATAAAGCTTACCGCATTCACCAAGATGTTAAGCAAGTTATGACCTATCAACCCATGGTGCGAGAAATCTTGAGTGAAAAAGACACCCCAGCAAACGAAGAGCTTGTGCTCGCTATGATTTATACCGAAACAAAAGGAAAAGAAGGCGACGTCATGCAGTCTAGTGAGTCTGCCAGTGGTTCCACCAACACCATAAATGATAACGCCTCTAGCATTCGGCAAGGCGTTCAAACTCTGACAGACAATCTCTATCTGGCCCAGAAGCAGGGTGTTGATGTCTGGACGGCTGTTCAAGCCTATAATTTTGGACCAGCCTATATCGATTTTATCGCCCAAAATGGCAAGGAAAATACCTTGGCTCTGGCCAAACAGTACTCTCGTGAGACTGTTGCTCCCTTGCTTGGTAATACCACTGGAAAGACTTATAGTTATATTCACCCTATTTCCATTTTTCACGGTGCTGAACTTTATGTAAATGGAGGAAACTATTACTATTCTAGGCAGGTTCATCTTAACCTTTACATCATCAAATGTTTCACTCTCTTTTCAACATCTGGCTAATCCAGGTGTTTTTGTTATAAGTTTTCTTTAAGATAGATATATTACTCTAAAAAGGTAAAGGAGGGAATTCCCTATGAGAAAGAAACTCTTTCTGACCAGTGCTGCGGTCTTGTGGGCAGTAACAGCTATGAATAGCGCCCATGCAGCAACAGATGTTCAAAAAGTTATCGATGAAACCTATGTTCAACCTGAATATGTCCTAGGTTCATCATTGTCTGAAGATCAAAAAAATCAAACCCTTAAAAAACTAGGCTACAATGCCTCAACAGACACCAAAGAACTCAAGACCATGACACCTGATGTCTATTCTAAGATTATGAATGTGGCCAATGACTCTAGCTTACAATTGTATTCATCAGCCAAGATTCAAAAACTAGGTGACAAGTCGCCACTTGAGGTCAAGATTGAAACACCAGAGAACATCACTAAGGTGACTCAGGATATGTACCGAAATGCAGCAGTAACCTTGGGTGTGGAACATGCTAAAATCACTGTAGCAGCCCCTATTCCAGTTACAGGTGAGAGTGCTTTAGCAGGGATTTATTATTCGCTAGAAGCTAATGGAGCCAAGGTGCCACAAGCCAACAAAGATTTGGCTCAAGAAGAGCTAAAGGCTTTGTCCGATATCAATGCTGAAAACAAGGACAAAACAGGCTATGATGCTAATAAATTAAACGTTGCCTTAGCAGATATTAAGTCAGGACTCGCCAAAGCTAAAGAAAGTAAGGGAAATCTGACAGAGGAAGATGTCCGTAAAATTGTTGAAGATACCTTGAAAAATTACAAACTTGATCAGGTTATAACAGGAAACCAAATCAATATCATCATCAATTTTGCTTTGAATCTCTCAAAAAGTGATATTCTTAGCAATACAGACTTCACTAAAACTCTAAATGACCTTAAACAAAGTATTGTTTCACAAGCTGGCGACAGTTTTAAAAATATCAACCTTAACTTTGATGCTGATAAGGCGCTAGAGGACGGTGGGAACTTCTTAAGTTCCCTCTGGCAAGCCATTGTCAA
This sequence comes from Streptococcus sp. 3167, assembly GCF_013277175.1. Lineage (NCBI taxonomy): Bacteria > Bacillati > Bacillota > Bacilli > Lactobacillales > Streptococcaceae > Streptococcus > Streptococcus sp. 3167. Next base: position 49,123 of record NZ_VMML01000021.1, read on the forward strand.
CTTCTTCAAGAGTTTTGGTTCTTAAGAAATTTCATGGTATAATAGATGGTAACCCTAACGTTGCCGTCTTTTTTGTCGGCCAATAGAAAGAGAAAATAATGTTAAAGAAAAATGATATTGTAGAAGTTGAGATTGTTGACTTGACCCATGAAGGGGCAGGAGTTGCCAAGGTGGATGGTTTGGTATTTTTTGTTGAGAATGCTTTACCGAGTGAAAAAATCCTTATGCGTGTCCTCAAGGTTAATAAAAAGATTGGTTTTGGGAAAGTTGAAGAATACCTTGTCCAATCACCACACCGTAATCAAGATTTAGATTTGGCTTACCTGCGTTCAGGAATCGCGGATTTAGGTCATCTTGCCTATCCAGAACAGCTCAAGTTTAAAACCAAGCAAGTCAAAGACAGTCTATATAAGATTGCTGGAATTGATGATATAGAGGTTGCTGAAACTTTAGGTATGGAAAATCCAGTCAAGTACCGTAACAAAGCACAGGTCCCTGTTCGTCGAGTGAATGGTGTTTTGGAAACAGGATTTTTCCGTAAGAATTCCCACGACCTCATGCCTTTGGAAGATTTCTTTATACAAGATTCTGTGATTGATGAGGTAGTAGTAGGTCTACGTGACTTGCTACGTCGTTATGATTTGAAACCTTATGATGAAAAGGAACAATCTGGCTTGATTCGAAATCTTGTGGTGCGTCGTGGGCACTATTCAGGGCAAATCATGGTCATTTTGGTGACAACTCGTCCCAAAGTTTTTCGTGTTGACCAATTGATTGAACAAGTCATCAAGCAGTTTCCAGAGATTGTGTCTGTTATGCAAAATATCAATGACCAGAACACTAATGCTATTTTTGGTAAGGAATGGCGTACGCTTTATGGACAAGATTTTATCACTGACCAGATGTTGGGAAATGACTACCAAATCGCTGGCTCTGCCTTTTATCAAGTCAATACTGAAATGGCTGAAAAACTTTATCAAACAGCTATTGACTTTGCTGAATTAAAAGAAGATGATGTGGTCATTGATGCCTATTCTGGTATCGGGACGATTGGTATTTCTGTTGCGAAACACGTCAAGGAAGTCTATGGTGTTGAAGTAATTCCAGAAGCGGTTGAGAATAGTAAGAAGAATGCTCAACTGAACAATATTTCAAATGCCAACTATGTCTGTGACACAGCTGAAAACGCCATGAAGAATTGGCTTAAAGATGGAATTCAACCAAGCCTTATCCTAGTTGATCCACCAAGAAAAGGACTCACCGAGAGTTTTATCAAAGCTAGTACCCAAACAGGAGCTAACCGCATCGCCTATATCTCATGTAATGTCGCAACCATGGCGCGTGATATCAAACTCTACCAAGAATTGGGATATGAATTGAAGAAAGTCCAGCCGGTTGATCTTTTTCCGCAGACGCACCACGTGGAGTGTGTTGCTCTGCTCGTAAAAACCTAGAAACCTTTGAATGAAAGGGATAACGAAAAGCCTTGATTGCAAGGCTTTTTGTATTGGCGTGGGGAAGTATCAGAGTGAGAAAATTTTTGGAATGAATAGAAGTGATAGCTAGAAATTATCAGTTTCTATTTCCATTTACCCTGTGGGTACGTGTTTGTTTCCATTGACAAGGAGATTGTGGGAATAGAAACGTCCACACCTTACATATCTCCAGAATGGGCGATTGAAATTGATACAATTTAATAGAGATAAGCTCTTGTTATGTTTCTTTTAAGTCAATTAACTAACAATACTCAAAGTATGCTCAAAAATATGATATAATCTAGGACATAAGGCAATACTGTTTTAAAGTATTTTCTCTTAACCATGTCTCGTTAGACAAATCTGATTCGTCTGGTTTTCTAATAGATTTTAATGCTGACTTGGTTTTATAGCCATTATGCTCTCCATTATTTTAGTGTGGAACACTTTGGTTATTAGTTTTTTGTTACATTGTAAGCAAATCAATAGAGATAGAAAAAGGAATTATATGTTTAGTTATGAGGTTGTAGCAAGTTTTAACGACTTAGAAAATGCTATTTATACAACTATTTTAGAAAATGAAAATATATCCTCTATGACAATCAAGGAATTGGCCCAACTTGCACATGTATCAGTTGGAACCGTACAACGATTTTGCAAGCATCTAGGATTTGATGGATATAGCCATTTTAAGATTGCTTATAAAGAATATTTAAAAAATGAGCAAATTATTTTAAACAATCAAAACAATCATTCTTTGAAGCTATTCATTGATTATACTGAGCAAGATACTTTTTTGCAGCTGATTATGGAGGCTGTGGCAATCTTAAAGAAAGTTGAACAGATTGTTTTTGTCGGAATTGGTTCCTCTGGAACTTTAGGTCGATATGGAGCGCGCTATTTTTCAAATATTGGCAAATTTAGTATGTGTATTGAAGATCCTTGGCAACCAGTGCTACAAAACAGTATGGAAAAAACTTGTGTCATTGCCTTATCCGAATCTGGTGAGACTTCTCAAACATTGAAAATTGTACAAAAATTAAAGGAAAAAGGTTGTCCAGTTATTGCCATCACAAATACATTGGAATCAACATTGTCAAGGCTATCTGATTGCTCCATAACCTATCATGTTCCTCAATTATTTTTAAATGGGTTTAATATTACGACGCAGGTACCTGTTATTCTTATTATTGAAATGTTAATGAAACAACTATATACTACAAAAGCATAAGGGTGTCTATGAATTTATTTGATTATCATAAAGTAAAAGGGCTAAATAATAGTGAATTAAGCGTGTATAATTTTATATTGCAACATAGAGATAAAGTTGCTACGATGACTATCAGAGAGCTATCGACATCTATAAATCTATCGACAACAACCATCATTCGTTTTGCGAAAAAGATGGGATTTGATAGCTACAATGATTTAAAATATGTTTTGTCAAGGTCGGAAGATAAGGAAAATAAACATCGTCACTACTTTCCTATTGATATTCCAGCAATACAATTTTTACAGACTAGTGTCCAAGATGAAGCTTTAAAAAAACAACTATCAGAGATAGCAGACTTGATCGTTCAAGCCAAACAAGTTATCTTTTTAGGGGTGGGTACTAGTCTAAGTTTGGCAGAATATGGCTCATATCTTTTTTCTGGAATCGGTATTCTTAGCTTTGCTATTACTAACCCATTTTATTCTCTGAAATTGCATCATTCTAATTTGGAGGATGTTTTGGTTATTGCTCTAAGTGTCAGCGGTGAGACAGAAGAAGTTCTAACTCTGGTACAGGGATTCAAAGAAAGAAATGCTAAGATTGTTAGTCTGACAAATACAGATATTTCCACTTTATCACAGCTATCGGATATAAATTTATCCTACTTTATGCCAGTTGCCTACGCAGATTCCTCGCTACGTTCCACTAATTTGACCACTCAGATTCCAGTTGTCTATTTTTTAGAATCCTTACGTTACCAAGTTTATTTAAAAAAATAGGAGTGAAAACTCTTGTTTTTTTTATGTAACAAATATTGTTCGACTGTACATTTATTTTCTATCTCAATATCTATTGTCAGCAGATACAGTATGTTATAAAATAGACTTGTTCATAGCGCTAGTACAAAATACAGAAAGGATTGGTAAAATGGCAAAAATACCAGAAGGCTTTTTATGGGGTGGGGCAGTTGCTGCTCACCAAATTGAAGGAGGATATGATAAAGGTGGAAAAGGCATTTCGATAGCCGATGTGATGACGGTTGGAAGTGCTACCCACTCTCGACAGATTACTGATGGCGTCTTACCTGACGAATATTATCCGAATCATGATGCAATAGATTTTTACAGAACCTATAAGGACGATATACAATTATTCGCTGAGATGGGATTTAAGTGTTTTCGAACTTCGATTGCCTGGACTCGTATCTTCCCAAATGGAGATGAAGAAGAACCTAACGAAGAAGGGTTGAAATTTTATGATGATTTATTTGATCAGCTGCTAGCTCGTCAAATTGAACCGGTCATCACACTCAGTCACTTTGAAATGCCCTATCATCTAGTTACTAAGTATGGTGCTTGGCGTAATCGCAAGTTGATTGATTTCTTTGTTCGTTTTGCGGAAGTCGTCATGGAACGATATAAGGACAAAGTTAAGTATTGGATGACCTTTAACGAGATCAATAATCAAGGTGCAATTAATGTTCCTTGGTGCTCATGGACTAATTCTGGTGTCATTTATCAAGAAGATGAAAATCCAGTTGAGGTACTACAGCAGGTTATCCATTATCAGTCAGTGGCTTCTGCAAAAGTTGTACAATTGGGTCGGAAAATCAATAAAAATTTCAAAATTGGTTGTATGCTGGCAATGGTACCATTTTATCCGAATACATGTGATACAAAAGATATACTTGCTAGCCAGAAGGCAATGGAGCATCGTTTATTTCACTATGGAGATCTTCATGTTTTTGGAGAGCGTCCTTACTATATCGAGGCCTTTTGTCGAAAAAATAATATCAAACTGGATATTTTACCAGAAGATCTAGAAACTCTAAAAGAAGGTTGTGTAGATTATATTGGCTTGAGTTACTATATGAGTGATACAGTGACTGCTACAGCATCTGAGGAAACAGAAGAACTTTTCAAAGATGTTTATACTAAGAAAAATCCCTATATTGAATCAAGCGATTGGGGTTGGCAGATTGATCCTGAGGGATTACGCTATAGCTTAAATCTTTTATACGATCGCTATCATTGTCCGCTTTTTATAGTTGAAAATGGATTCGGTGCTTATGATAAGGTAGAGCCTGATGGAATCCATGATTCTTACCGCATTGATTACCTCAAACAACACATTGAACAAATGATGTTAGCGATTGAAGAAGATGGCGTAAATGTCATTGGTTATACCCCTTGGGGCTGTATCGATATTGTTAGTGCTGGTACAGGTGAAATGGAGAAGCGTTATGGCTTTATCTATGTCGATAAGAATAATAATGGCGAAGGAACTTTGCAACGAATGAAGAAAGATTCCTTTACATGGTATCAAAAAGTGATTACATCAAATGGAAACGAATTATAAGGAGTAATTAAAATGAATATTGGATTGTTTTGTGCAGCAGGTATGTCAACAAGTATTTTGGTTGAGCGAATGAAAGAAGCGGCTCAGAAAAAAGGGAAAGATGCAACAATTGCAGCTTATTCCATCAGTGAATTGGAACAAAGAGTTGGAGATATTGATGTGGCTCTATTAGGCCCACAGGTTGGTTTCCAACTTGAAAAAGCAAAAGAAATTTGTGCTTCTCACAATGTTCCTGTAGAAGTGATTGCAATGGCTGATTATGGCACTGCAAACGGTATGGCAGTTCTTAAACAAGCTTACATGATGAAAAAATAAGGAGAAGATGATGAAGGATAAACTGATTAAAAAGTTTGTTGATGGGATGATGGCCTTTGTCAATACCAAAGGTGTAACAGCGATAAAAGATGGTATTGTTTTCTCTATGCCATTGTTGATTGTTGGCTCCATCTTTCTTATCTTGGCCAATCTTCCAGTTCCAGCTCTAGCAACGATGTTAGAAACTAGTGGTATTACCCCTGTTCTCAATCAAGCAATTGGTGCAACCTTTAATATCAGTGCGATTGTAACAGTCATTGGGATTGCGTATACCTATGCTAAGCTAGAAAAACAGGAGCCGCTTGGGGCAGGTGTCATTGCCCTAGCAGTTTTCTTGCTAATCCAGCCCTCCAGTTTGATTTCTAAAAATGGGGATGTAGTTGGTAACATTATTCTGAAGGATTGGACTTCCGGGAAAGGGATGATTGGTGCCATTATCGTTGGTTTGATTGTAGGAGCAAGCTATTCTTGGTTTTTGAAGAAAAATATCAAAATCAAAATGCCAGATGGCGTACCAACTGGTGTAGCCAACGCATTTTCAGCCTTGATTCCTGCTACTGTTATCATCACAGCGGCAACGATCTTTGTCGGACTTGTTGAACAATTGTTTAAGGTCACAACGATTGAAATGATTTATAATCTTATTCAAACACCAATGCAAGGCTTGACTGACTCATTGTTTGGTGCGGTGCTTATGTGTTTCCTTGTACCATTCTTATGGATGTTTGGGGTGCACGGCTCAACTGTAGTTGGTGGCATCATGAGTGGCTTGCTACAGGCGAATGCTTTGGAAAACCAAGCCATTTTAGATAAGGGCCTTGAATTAAATCTAGCCAATGGTGGTCATATTGTGACGATTCAATTTTTTGATCAATTTATCAATGTTACAGGTGCCGGGATTACGATTGGTTTGGTAGTTTACATGGTTGCATTTGCAAAATCAAAACAACTAAAAATTCTTGGACGTCTTGAAATGGTTCCAGCCATCTTTAATATCAATGAGCCGGTGCTCTTTGGTTTGCCGATTGTAATGAACCCAGTTTTAGCAACTCCCTTTATATTAACGCCTATTTTATCTTGTATCATCCAGTATTCAGCGATTTATTTTGGACTGACACCTATGTATGGTGCCGTTCAAGTTCCGTGGACTTGTCCTCCAATTATTTCAGGATTTATCATCGGTGGTTGGAAAACAGCCTTGTTGCAAACACTTATTTTGGTTATGTCTTTCTTTGTTTATTATCCATTTATTAAACAGATGGATAAACAAGCTTTACAAGCTGTAATGCAAGAAACAAGCGATTTAGAAGACGAAGATTGGTAAGAGAGGTATTAAAATGGACGAAAAAGTACTCGAAGTGTGTTTTCAAATTATCACCTATGTAGGAACAGCAAAATCTATGTACATCGATGCTATTCAATTGGCTAAGCAGGGTGAATTCGAGCAGGCTAAAGATAGAATTAAACAAGGCGAAGAAGCATTTGTACAGGGACACAATGCTCACCACTCACTTTTGACAAAAGAAATGAATGGGGCATTAAGCCAAACAGGTCTACTTCTGATGCACGCTGAGGATCAGTTAATGAGTGCAGAAGGTTTTAGAACGATTGCTGAGGAATTTATAGCAGTCTATAAACGCTTTGAGGAAGGTAAATAGAGCAAGTTATGAAAGTAAAAAATCAAGCAATGTTAATTACCTATTCAGACAGTCTTGGAAAAAATCTGAAAGACTTGAAGTAGGTCTTAGAAGGCCCTTTGAAAGATGTGGTCGGTGGGGTCCATATTCTTCCCTTCTTTCCATCGTCAGGCGACCGCGGGTTTGCACCCATGGACTATACCAAGGTTGATGAGGCTTTTAGAGATTGGAGCGATATTGAGGCACTCAGTCAAGACTACTACCTCATGTTTGATTTCATGATTAACCATATCTCAGCCAAGTCGCCTTTTTCCTTGATTTCCTAGAAAAGAAAGATGAGTCTGCCTATGCGGATTTGTTTATCCGCTACAAAAATTTTTGGCCAAACAGTGGGCCGACTCAGGAAGATGTAGACCTGATTTACAAACGGAAGCCACGTGCTCCCTATCGCATTGCCAAGTTTGCTGATGGTAGTAAGGAAAAAGTTTGGTGTACCTTTGATGAGCAACAGATCGACCTCGATGTGACAACAGAAACAACTCGTCGCTTTATTCAGGAAAATCTGGAACAGCTGGCGGACCACGGAGCTTCCATTATTCGCTTGGACGCCTTTGCCTACGCCAATAAGAAAATCGGCACCAACTGTTTCTTTGTTGAGCCAGATATTTGGGAAATGCTTCATTTTCCGCGTCAGCTATTGGCACCAAAAGGAGTGGAAATTCTTCCAGAAATTCATGAACATTACACCATTCAGCAAAAAATCGCTGAGCAAGACTACTATGTCTATGACTTTGCCCTTCCGATGCTGGTTCTTCATGCTCTTTATTCAGGTAATGTCAACCGTCTTGTTCACTGGATGGAAATCTGCCCTCGCAAGCAATTTACAACCTTGGACACGGAGTGGTCGATGTCAAGGACTTGCTGACAGATGAGGAAACAGAGGTGACAAGAGAAGCCCTCTATGCCCAAGGAGCAAATGTCAAAACAGAGGACTACAACAATTTGGATATTTATAAGATAAATTGTACCTACTATTCAGTTTTAGGAAATGATGGCCAAGCCTATCTCTTGGCACGTGTGCTTCAATGTTTTGCACAAGGTATTCCGCAGATTTACTACGTTGGCTTGTTGGCAGGAGAAAATGATATCGAATTGCTCGAATCAACCAAAGAAGGCCGCAACATCAACCGTCACTATTATGATTTGGAAGAAATTGAGCGAGAAGTTCAACGCCCAGTTGTCCTTGTTCAATCTGCTCAAATTCCGTAATAGCAGCGCAGCATTTGATGGAGAGTTTACTGTTGACATGGAAGACGCTAATACTATCCACATCAGTTGGACCAATACCGATGCCAATACAGTGGCAGAATTAAGAGCTAATCTGAAAGATAAATCATTTGAAATTACAGAGAAAATAGATAGTGAAAGAACATCGATTTATCTATAATAGAATACAAAAGAGTGGTGGAAACGTTTGATTTCCTCACTCTTTTTGTTAGCTAGTTAGTAACAAAATAGTACTTAAACGTAAACTATGAATTATATTCTGTTGTGACGATAATTGTTCGAGAATATTTGTAATAAAAAAACAGGAACAGTCAATTAAACTGCTCCTATTTTTGTGATAGAATATAGGTAGTTATAACCGAGAGCAACTAAGAAGCAGTAAAAATATTATTCATAAAATAATCAAGATTAGGAAGATAAAATGACAGAAATTGATAAAAGGAATTTAAAAAATTATCTTTATTGTACATTTGGAATTACTTATATAGCTTGGGGGATTCTTGCCATCTTTACGCAATCTCATATTTTTGGATTAGAAACTTTTATAGGGAGAACTTTACATATAATAGGTGCACTCGGACCAGCTATTGCAAGTGGGTTTTATTTGAAAAGTAATAATATAAAATTTAAACATTTTTTATTTAATAAGAGAGAAAATAGTAGTATCTATTTCATTATTCATATGTTAGCAATTTTGATACTATTTTCTGTATCTTCCTTAGAATTAAATGGAGTATCAATTTATCTAATGCCATTATTCTTTATACAACTAATTTTTTTTGGTGGTGGACATGAAGAATTAGGGTGGAGAGGAATATTACAACCGTTACTTGATAAAAAATATACATATTGGCAATCTAATTTGATTGTACGATCAATTTGGGGAATTTGGCATCTGCCTTTATGGTTTATAGTTGGAGAAAGTCATCAAGGATTTCCTTTTATTTTGTTTTTTATATATACATTATTTTTAAGTTTTGTTTTAGGTCTTCTTTACCGTCAAACGAAATCTGTGGGATACTGTATATTATTTCATGCGTTCGCAAATTTGTTAAATCTCTATTTTGTGTTAAAAATTAATGTTATTTTTATTGTCATTTTTATTGGTTATTTTATTTATACTATATTGGCGAGTAATAGAATTAGTAAGGAAACAACATTTTAAAATTTAGATCAGTATATCCATTATTGAAGGTAACAATCGGTCTATCTAGATAATCGATGTTAAAGAATTTTCTGTTGTAATTTCAAGTGGAATGATGAATGTCGTTTCTTTTGCAACTGGCGAAAATCTTTCCGTTCCACAGTATCATTTTAAAATGATTTTCATTGCCTTTTGTTTATTAGTATAAAAGAAGAATATTAACACATGTTGAGTGTGTGAGTTTGTTAGTGAAACGCAGTTAATCCTCAAAAGGTTCCCCAAACCTTTTGAGTCCGCCAATGGGATAGCTGTCGTAGAGTAATAAGTTTACGACGAAACGATAGGGTAACAGCGAACCGCTGAGTATGTAGCCTTGAAATGATGTTTTAAGAAGGTGGAAAAAAGAATTTGCTATATCCTAACGGTTACTAACTAATCAGTATTATGTTCTGAAAAATCAATCTACAGACAATTTAGAAGAGGTTATATATGGTTATATTAGAGTTATCTCAAAATAATTATTCTAAAGATTTAGTCGCATTTGATTCCATAGAAGATGGGAAAACTTTTGTAGCACAAATCCCTGGATATACTTTAGAAACAGAAGATGGATTTGAAGTAGAGTTTTTTAATCCTACAAACCTACCAGACTATATGGAAATTATCTATAACGGAAACATTGTACCTTTTTCTAAATTTATGTTTGACTCTAAGGAAAATGTAGACATTATTTGGAAAAAGATCTCGAATCTATCCGAACCAAACGAAAAAGTAATTGAAGGCTATTCCAAAATCGATGCATATGTCGTTAACAACGATGAAGTTAAAACCTATGTGGAAGCAAGAGAAGCAAACTATCGGCAGGCAAAAGACTTTCTAGAAGGCAGTGGATATGAAGTAGATAGAAGCTTTTTCGGAAGTGAAGACGGTGAAGCGATTCTCTACAGAAAAAAAGGTGCAGAAAATTGGCATTTCTTGTGTCACTTAGACCCAATGTTTGTAGAGATTGAAGATGTAGAAGGATATGTTAAAGAAGAAGTGGGAGAGATTCAATAGTCGATCAAAGTTCCTTGTGAGTATGTACCTTTGCTAGTAAAAATGTCAAAACATTGTAACGAAGGGGGTAAGAAAATCATTGAGTGTAAGCCTTTGTCTTGTTTAGAGGAAAAGTATTAGAGTAGCCGCTCATAATTTATACTAGATTTGATAACTTATTTGAGACAGATTTTATTTCTATAAATACTGTGAAAATTTTTTAATACCAAAGATTTAAAGTTACTGTGTTAAAAATCCTCTCCACTTTTAAACTAATGTATTATAAAAGCCAGTTGACACAAGTGTTACACTTTTGATAGAATTAACTAGAGGTGAAGAAAATGGCAACTGATAAAAATAGAATAATGATTAGCTTGGATGATAAAAATCTAGATAAACTTGAAAATTTAGTAGAAGATGCTAGAGATAGAAGAGGAATACGACTAACAAAGTCCCAGGTTATAGAATTACTCCTTAATACTGTTGATTATTTCGATGATATTATGGGAGCTATTTACTCAAAAAAATAACAGCAAAAATGCTATTATTTTTTTACAAACAGGTGCAACACTAGTGAAGTAGGAGTGATGAAATGGTTGTTTATATTAGACAAAGCAAACTACCAAGTGAAGTTTCAATTAATAAATACAATGCTCAAGTAGGTGCCTACTTACAAGGAGAAGAAATTATTTTATATCAATCTTTTTCTGAAATAGAACAGTTAACAAGTAAAGATATAGTTGTAGATTATATAATGGAGACCAGAGCATTACTAAAAATGATGGGGTTAAATGTTCCGGTTTATGACTATCCTATTGAGCTTAAAGACTTTTATGGTCGAAAGATTTATGAAGGTGTTTTAGGAGAGATTGTAAATATACCTGATAATTGGGGAAAATTTATTAAGCCTAAAGCTGGTTCAAAAGTCTTTACTGGAAGAGTTGTTAACGGAACCCGTGATTTGATAGGTATTGGTCTACCTTTTGACTATCCTATATGGATTAGTGAGGTTGTAGAATTCATAGCAGAATGGCGTTGTTTTGTTTTAGATGGTCGCGTATTAGATGTTCGACCCTATACAGGTGATTATCATGCACAATTTGATCCTAGTGTAATTGATAAAGCCATATCATGTTGGAAAGATGCGCCAATAGCTTATGGACTAGATATCGGTGTTACTAGTGATGGCAGAACACTTGTTGTTGAAGTAAATGATGGTTATGCATTGGGAAATTATGGCCTATCTCCTTTAAACTCAATCAATTTTCATAAAGCTAGATGGAAAGAAATGGTAAAACCTTATTTTGAAAAAAACGATGTCTTTACTATGCCTGAAAATGAAAATATAAGTTTCTAAAAAGAACAGAATTAAATCTGTGTATCTGCAACGAGTAAGTTGCAGTTTTTTGTTTTGAATAATGATATAATAGATTAAGAAAATAATGAAAACGCTATATATTTGAAAGTTGATTAGGAAAGCAGGAAGTATGGAAACAATTGATATGATTATTAAATCATCAACTGAGTTTTATAACGATTTGAAAACTGATGAACATGATAGATATCGTTCATGGGAGCATTGTTATTCACATTTTATGACAGCTCGAAAAGAGAATAATGTGAATCTTGATTACCTGAGTTTACAACTTGCATTTTATTTAGCAAGTTGGGGGATGTATCGAGGTTCTTCATTCTTATTACAAAAGGATTATAGAGTACATATACCTGTAGTAAGAGAAATCTTAAGCAATGAATATGATTCTCTAGCAGGAATAGAATGTAAAGATTTTAAAAATGAAACTAACCAAAAATTGCTAAAGGAAATTAATGAATTTATTGCAACTTATTATGATTAAATTAGGCGTGAAGTGAGAGGTTCAGCACTAAAAAACAACTTATCAGATACATTAATCACAAAGATACTGATGGGGACACTCGGTTGTGTTCCGGCATATGATAGATATTTTGTTTCTGGAATAAGATCACAAAAGATTGCAAGTGGAACCTATAACATTAAATCTATTTTACAACTAGTAGATTTTTATGAAAAAAACATAGAACAGTTAGATTCAGTTCAAAAGAATTTTAATGTTGCTGATATGCTGTATCCTCAAATGAAAATATTTGATATGGGATTTTGGCAGATTGGTTTTGACCTAGATAGTAAATAACTATTACGTCTATATATGGAATTGATAAATGGATTTACTTTAAAAGATAGAAACTCTTAATCTGAAGAGATTATTTATTGCTTAATATAAATTTTTCATTGAAAAGATTTTAGATTATTAACTTTCAGAGAATGATGTACCACAAATTAATTTTATTATGGAAAACAACTAGAAGCAGCCCATCAAGATATTTTAAATTAGATAATATTGCATTTGCAATTATAACAAAGGAGTACTAACATGCCGAAATATACCGACGAAGATATTAGAAAATTAAATAAAATCACATTAAAAATTGCTGGTGATTATTTAGGTATAAGTTCACAAGCAGTTGCGATAGGTCTTAGAAATAATCTTCTTCCAATTGGTTTTGCTATTCATAACGAAGAAAGAGACAGACGTTTCACTGAGAGTTGGTCATATCATATTATCGCTGAAAGAATGATTTCATACAATCATGGTAAGCTATCAGAGATCCGTGTTGAAAATATTGAAACTAGTTTAGATAAAATTATAGAGGAATTTAACGGATTAAAACAAGATTTACTTTTTATATTAAGCGAAAATGCAGAAGTGAAGAATTAGAAGTTTTTGAATTTGCGTTTTCGCTTGGTAAATATAAAAACGGTGATGTAAAATATAAGGGTAAAGGTGTTTCAAATGAAGATGATAAAGACCTTTTCTAGAGAAGAACTCTATGAAGAAATCTGGGAGATAAGTGCAAAACAAGTTTCATTGAAATATGATTTAAGCTATTCTGACTTACTCAAGAAATGTAAAGAATTTGAAATCCCAATTCCAAAGGGGAGTTATTGGTATCGTAAGAATACTGGACAAGACTTAAGTGAATTTATCGTTCCATTACCACAAAATGACGTAAATGAAGTTAATATTGATAGAAAAAGTTTAAAGAACAGTAGAATTAAAGCTGCTAAACATAAAGAAGATAGTATGGAAGATAAAAACGGAGATACTGTTAAACTTGATACAACTAGTATAAGAAGTTCATTATCATTTATAGACGACGATAAAATAGAGCGTATTATTGAAGCAGTTTCAAACCTAAACCAGGCTCCAAATAAGAGATTACATAAATCCGTAGCTAATCTAAGAGATAAAATTACAGAGTGGAATAAGAGGGAAAAAGCTGCTTCTTATCCTTACTTTGATTCTAGGCACAGATATAATGATTTAAAAGAACCTAAATTTGTAAAAAATATTTCACTAAATTCTCTTCCACGCTTATATCGCTTTTTAGATACACTAGTTACTGTTATTGAAAGAATCGGTGATAATGTAACTTCAAATTGGGATATTCAAATTGATAAGGATATTGTTCGTTTTGAAGTTATAGAATCAACAGACAAAGTAAGTCATGAATTAACAAAAGAAGAAGCTAAAGAATTAGCGAAGTACAATGATAGCGTTAAGTTTAATAGATATGCTTTTAAACCAAGAATAAAGAAGTATGACTATATTCCAAATGAAAACTTTCGATTTAAGATAATAGATGGTAAATACATTAAAGATACTAAAGAATTCACACTTGAACAATCAATCCCAGAAATAATTGTTTTAATTTACCAAGAGTATTATAAAGTTAAGAACTTACGCCTTGAACGTGAAGAGAAAGCAAGACTATACGAAGAGGAACAAGAGCGAAAAAGAAAATTACAAAATAGAATCGAAGAAGAGAAGAAGCGGACAATGTCTCTTCTGAATATGCTAGAAGATTTTAAAACAGCAAATGATTTAAGATTGATGGCTGATAAACTGGAGATAGCGGGGAAACTTAGTAAGGATGAAATTGATTGGATTAGATCCAAAGCTGACTGGATAGACCCAATAGTTTCTTCAACAGATGAATTACTAGGAATTAGAAATCATGAAAATTCTAGAGAACAAAAGGAACAATATCTAAGTGAGAAAAGGTACTACTGGTAACTTTGTGTTTTTATTTTTACAGATTGTAGTGTTATAGGAGTATATGATTAACTATTTTAGTAATAAATAGTTTTACATATTTATTTTAAATAGCCATTTGATACAAGATAGTATATACTTTCATTCTGAAGTTTAATTTTAAACAACAACTCAGTCACTTTCATTCTATAATATAGAAGTTTGCTAGCACCACACGTGGAGTGTGTAAGCTTGTTGGAGAAACGAAGTTAATCCTCAAAAGGTTCCCCAAACCTTTTGAGTTCCGCATACGCATCACGTGGAGTGTGTAGGATTGCTTGTACGAGCTGAGTCATCAGCGAAGTAGAAGTAGATTCTCCGCCAATGGGATAGCTGTCGTAGAGTAAGGAGTTTACGACGAAACGATAAGGTAAGTCCGAAACGCTCAGTGTGTAGCTTTGTTGCTAAAAGCGTAGAAACCTTTGAACGAAAGGAATAATAGACTTTCTGCGAAACAAAATATAATACAATAAAACTATGAATTCTGAAGCAAGTCAGCAATTAAGCGATAGCCGTTTCAAGAGCCTTGTAGGTGTTCAGCGCACGACTTTTGAAGAGATGTTAGCTGTGTTAAAAACAGCTTATCAACGTAAACGCGCAAAAGGTGGACGAAAACCCAAATTAAGCCTAGACGATCTCCTCATGGTAACTATTCAATACATGCGAGAATAGTGCACTTATGAACAAATTGCGGCTGATTTTGGCATTCACGAAAGCAACATAATTAGTCGGAGTCAATGGATTGAAGCAACTCTTATTCAAAATGGTTTTACGATTTCAAATTCTGCCTTAATTCTGTAAAAACAGTAAAATTCGAAGGATTGTAAGGTAAGAGTTTTTTTCTTTCTGAAAAAATGGTATAATAGCAATCAAAACTAGAAAATAAAACGGAATTTGGAACAGATTTGTCTGTATCCTAGTAGAGTGGTGATACTATGAAGATTAGTAAGAGGCACTTATTAAATTATTCCATCTTGATTCCTTACTTGCTTTTATCTATTTTGGGCTTGATTGTGGTCTATTCGACCACCAGCGCTATTTTAATTGAAGAAGGCAAGAGCGCCTTGCAATTGGTTCGAAACCAAGGAATCTTTTGGATTGTTAGTTTGATACTGATTGCCTTAATTTATAAATTGAGACTAGATTTTTTGAGAAATGAGCGACTAATCATTTTAGTTATATTGATAGAAATGCTTTTATTGTTCTTAGCTCGTTTTATTGGTATTTCCGTAAACGGGGCATACGGTTGGATTTCGGTTGCAGGAGTAACTATTCAGCCAGCTGAGTACTTAAAAATCATTATTATTTGGTATTTGGCTCACCGATTCTCCAAACAGCAAGAAGAAATAGCTATTTATGATTTTCAAGTTTTGACTCAAAATCAATGGCTTCCCCGTGCTTTTAATGATTGGCGATTCGTTCTCCTAGTTCTGATTGGAAGTTTGGGAATTTTCCCTGATTTAGGAAATGCGACTATTTTAGTCTTGGTTTCCTTGATTATGTATACAGTTAGTGGAATCGCTTATCGCTGGTTTTCAACCATTCTGGCCCTCGTATCTGCCGCTTCTGTCTTTTTCTTGACCACTATCAGCCTAATCGGTGTTGAGACCTTTTCAAAAATTCCAGTATTTGGCTATGTAGCCAAGCGCTTTAGTGCCTTTTTTAATCCTTTTGCCGATCGTGCGGATGCGGGTCACCAGTTATCTAATTCTTATTTTGCCATGGTCAATGGCGGTTGGTTTGGTCTAGGTCTTGGGAATTCGATTGAAAAACGAGGTTATTTACCAGAAGCTCATACAGACTTTGTCTTTTCTATCGTGATTGAAGAATTTGGCTTTGTTGGTGCCAGTCTTATTTTAGCTCTCTTGTTTTTCATGATTTTGCGGATTATCTTGGTCGGTATCCGAGCGGAGAATCCTTTCAATGCCATGGTTGCACTCGGTGTCGGAGGGATGATGTTGGTTCAGGTATTTGTCAATATCGGAGGGATTTCGGGCTTGATTCCATCTACAGGAGTAACCTTCCCCTTCTTATCCCAGGGGGGGAATAGTCTTCTAGTCTTGTCAGTGGCAGTGGCCTTTGTCTTAAATATTGATGCCAGTGAAAAACGCGCTAAGTTGTACCGAGAATTGGAAAATCAACCAATGAACCTTCTGTGAAGTAGAATAAAGAAAGGATAGTCTATGTCTCTTCAAAAATTAGAAAATTATAGTAATAAAAGTGTTGTGCAAGAAGAAGTATTGATTCTAACAGAATTGCTGGAAGATATTACTAAAAATATGCTTGCCCCAGAGACCTTTGAAAAAATCATGCAGTTGAAAGAATTATCAACGCAGGAAGATTATCAAGGTCTAAACCGTCTAGTGACTAGCTTATCAAATGATGAAATGGTCTATATTTCACGCTATTTTTCAATCTTACCTCTTTTGATTAATATTTCAGAGGATGTGGATTTAGCTTATGAAATCAATCATCAAAATAATATTGATCAGGACTATTTAGGTAAATTATCTACAACGATCAAAATGGTTGCTGAAAAAGAAAATGCCGTTGAGATCCTAGAACACTTGAATGTTGTCCCTGTTTTGACAGCCCATCCAACACAAGTGCAACGCAAAAGTATGTTGGATTTAACAAATCATATCCATAGTCTTTTGCGTAAATACCGTGATGTTAAGTTGGGGTTGATCAATAAAGAAAAATGGCACAATGATTTGCGTCGTTACATCGAAATTATCATGCAGACAGACATGATTCGTGAGAAAAAATTAAAAGTGACTAACGAAATCACGAATGCTATGGAATATTACAACAGCTCCTTTTTGAAAGCTGTACCTCACTTGACGACGGAGTATAAGCGCTTAGCGCAAGCGCATGGATTGAATTTAAAACAGGCTAAACCGATCACCATGGGTATGTGGATAGGTGGTGACCGTGATGGAAATCCCTTTGTTACATCAGAGACCTTGAAACAGTCTGCACTCACTCAGTGTGAAGTCATCATGAACTACTATGATGAAAAGATTTACCAACTTTATCGTGAATTTTCTCTTTCAACTAGCATTGTCAATGTCAGCAAGCAAGTCAGAGAAATGGCTCGTCAATCCAAGGATAACTCGATTTACCGCGAAAAAGAGCTTTACCGTCGTGCCTTGTTTGATATTCAGTCAAAAATCCAAGCAACAAAAACCTATCTGATTGAGGATAAGGAAGTTGGGACTCGTTATGAAACCGCCAATGATTTCTACAAGGATTTGATTGCCATTCGAGATTCTCTACTAGAAAATAAGGGCGAGTCCTTGATTTCAGGTGATTTTGTTGAATTACTGCAGGCAGTAGAGATATTTGGTTTTTACCTAGCATCAATTGATATGCGACAAGACTCTAGCGTCTATGAAGCCTGTGTGGCAGAACTCTTGAAATCAGCAGGAATTCATTCTCGCTATAGTGAGTTGAGTGAAGAAGAAAAATGTGACCTTCTCTTGAAAGAATTAGAAGAAGATCCCCGAATTCTTTCTGCGACTCACGCAGAAAAATCAGAATTATTAGCAAAAGAACTAGCTATTTTTAAGACGGCTCGTGTTTTGAAAGATAAGTTGGGAGATGATGTCATCCGCCAGACCATCATTTCGCACGCTACTAGCCTTTCTGATATGCTAGAATTAGCTATTCTATTAAAAGAAGTAGGACTGGTGGATACGGAAAGGGCGCGTGTTCAGATTGTTCCCCTTTTTGAAACAATTGAAGACTTGGATCATTCAGAGGAAACAATGAGACAATATCTTTCTCTTCCTCTTGCCAAAAAATGGATTGCCTCACGAAATAACTACCAAGAAATCATGCTTGGCTACTCTGACAGTAATAAAGATGGCGGTTACTTGTCATCATGTTGGACCCTTTACAAGGCTCAACAACAATTGACTGCTATTGGAGATGAATTTGGCGTTAAGGTTACCTTCTTCCATGGTCGTGGTGGGACTGTCGGTCGTGGTGGTGGGCCAACCTATGAAGCCATCACATCTCAACCGCTCAAGTCTATCAAGGATCGTATCCGCTTGACGGAGCAGGGTGAGGTAATTGGCAATAAATACGGTAACAAAGACGCCGCTTACTATAATCTTGAAATGCTAGTATCGGCAGCTATTAACCGTATGATTACTCAGAAGAAGAGCGATACCAATACCTCAAATCGTTATGAAGCCATTATGGATCAAGTAGTGGACCGTAGTTACGATATCTACCGTGATTTGGTCTTTGGGAATGACCATTTCTATGATTATTTCTTCGAGTCAAGTCCAATCAAGGCTATTTCAAGTTTTAATATTGGTTCTCGTCCAGCAGCTCGTAAGACGATTACTGAAATCGGTGGTTTGCGTGCCATCCCTTGGGTATTCTCATGGTCACAGAGTCGTGTTATGTTCCCTGGATGGTACGGGGTTGGTTCAAGCTTCAAGGAATTTATCGATAAAAATCCAGAGAATATTGCTATCTTACGAGATATGTACCAAAATTGGCCTTTCTTCCAATCGCTTCTTTCAAATGTTGATATGGTTTTGTCAAAATCAAATATGAATATTGCTTTTGAATATGCTAAACTTTGTGAAGACGAGCAAGTTAAGGCCATCTATGAGACTATTTTAAATGAATGGCAAGTTACTAAGAACGTTATCTTGGCTATTGAAGGACATGACGAACTCTTAGCTGACAATCCATATCTAAAAGCTAGTCTGGATTACCGTATGCCTTACTTTAATATTCTCAACTATATTCAGTTAGAGTTGATTAAACGCCAACGTCGTGGAGAATTGTCCAGTGATCAAGAACGATTGATTCATATCACCATCAACGGAATTGCAACAGGATTGCGTAATTCAGGTTGATAATTTTCAAGAGTGAGTATCAAAAAAATGCTAAAAGAGTCTTGACAAGTAGTTTAAAAATGATATAATTTAACCATTCAGAAAAGTAATCATTCAAACTTTTTAGAGAGTCTGTGATAGCTGAAAACAGATAAGTGGTAATGATGAAAATTGGGCTGAATGCTATTTAGAATTTGAAATCATAAAAATTCGGTGAGCACACCTTACAGTGCATCTCGTTATTGCGAGACAGAGCGATAGGGAAATTCCCTATAATTGAGGTGGTACCGCGCATCGACGTCCTCACACAAGTTTTTTGTGTGAGGATTTTTTTGATGGAGGTTAGTATGGAAAGAAAACGATGGCGTCACTTGTTTATACTCAATGAAAATCAAAGCACAAACTAGGAAGCTAGCCNNTTGTGGATAGAACTGACGAAGTCAGTAACCATAGCTACGGCAAGGTGAAGCTGACGTGGTTTGAAGAGATTTTCGAATAGTATTAGATAAGTGAAGTTTTTAAAGGAATTAAAAAGGAGAAATAGAATGAAAAATAAACGTTTAATTGGAATTATCGCTGCATTAGCAGTCTTAGTAGCAGGAAGCTTGATTTACTCTTCAATGAATAAATCAGAAGCTCAGAATAATAAGGATGAGAAGAAAATAACCAAGATTGGTGTGCTTCAGTTTGTGAGCCATCCATCTCTTGATTTGATTTATAAAGGAATCCAAGATGGGCTTGCAGAAGAAGGTTATAAAGATGACCAAGTTAAAATCGATTTTATGAACTCAGAAGGTGACCAAAGTAAGGTTGCGACAATGAGTAAACAATTGGTTGCAAATGGGAATGATCTTGTGGTTGGTATCGCAACACCAGCTGCTCAAGGTTTGGCTAGTGCCACAAAAGACCTACCGGTTATCATGGCTGCTATTACAGACCCAATTGGTGCTAACTTGGTTAAAGATTTGAAAAGACCAGGTGGCAACGTTACAGGGGTATCTGACCACAATCCAGCTCAACAACAAGTTGAACTCATCAAGACCCTGACACCGAATGTGAAAACAATCGGAGCTCTTTACTCAAGTAGCGAAGACAATTCAAAAACACAGGTCGAAGAATTTAAGGCTTATGCTGAAAAAGCAGGTCTGACAGTGGAAACATTTGCAGTTCCTTCAACAAATGAAATTGCCTCAACTGTCACTGTTATGACTAGCAAGGTAGATGCTATTTGGGTTCCAATTGATAACACCATTGCATCAGGATTTCCAACGGTTGTCTCTAGCAATCAAAGTTCTAAGAAACCAATTTATCCAAGTGCGGCAGCTATGGTAGAAGTAGGTGGTTTGGCATCCGTTGTAGTTGACCAACATGACCTTGGTGTGGCAACTGGAAAAATGATTGCGCAAGTTCTGAAAGGTGCAAAACCAGCTGATACCCCAGTCAATGTCTTTTCAACTGGTAAGTCAGTGATCAATAAAAAAATAGCTCAAGAACTAGGTATTACGATTCCTGAGTCTGTTCTCAAAGAAGCAGGACAAGTCATCGAATAAATAAGGTAGGGAGGAGGAGACTCTTCCCATTTTTTAAAAAGATGAATATAGAAAGGATTAAATAAAATATGATTGTTTCCATTATTTCTCAAGGATTTGTCTGGGCTATTCTAGGTCTGGGAATCTTTATGACATTTAGGATTTTAAACTTTCCAGATATGACAACAGAAGGTTCCTTCCCTCTTGGGGGAGCTGTTGCTGTCACTCTGATAACCAAAGGCGTGAACCCTTTTTTAGCGACACTGCTTGCTGTAGGAGCAGGTTGTTTGGCTGGTATGGCAGCAGGACTTCTTTATACAAAAGGGAAGATCCCAACTTTGCTCTCAGGGATTTTGGTGATGACTTCCTGTCACTCTATCATGCTCTTGATTATGGGACGTGCCAATTTAGGCTTACTTGGAACCAAGCAAATCCAGGATGTTTTGCCTTTTGATTCAGATTTGAACCAACTCTTGACAGGTCTTATCTTTGTCAGTTTTGTTATTGCTCTCATGCTCTTTTTCTTGGATACCAAACTCGGACAAGCCTATATTGCTACAGGTGACAATCCTGATATGGCTAGAAGTTTCGGGATTCATACTGGACGCATGGAGCTCATGGGCTTGGTCTTATCAAATGGTGTGATTGCCCTTGCAGGAGCTCTCATTGCCCAGCAAGAAGGGTATGCTGATGTATCTCGAGGGATCGGGGTTATCGTTGTGGGGCTTGCAAGTTTGATTATTGGGGAAGTTATTTTCAAGAGTTTGAGTTTGGCAGAACGTCTGGTTACCATCGTTGTAGGTTCTATCGCTTATCAATTCTTAGTGTGGGCGGTTATTGCGCTTGGCTTTAATACAAGTTACCTTCGTTTGTACAGCGCCGTGATTTTAGCAGTCTGCCTCATGATTCCAACATTTAAGCAAACCATCTTGAAAGGAGCCAAGTTAAGCAAATGACAGCAATTGTAGAATTAAAAAATGCAACCAAAATCGTTAAAAATGGCTTTGATGAAGAGAAGATTATTTTAAATGATGTTTCCTTAGAAATTTTTGAACAGGATTTCATCACGATTTTAGGTGGAAATGGTGCTGGGAAATCAACTCTCTTTAACACTATTGCAGGAACCTTGTCCTTAACCAGTGGAACCATCCGTATTTTAGGTGAGGATGTTAGCAAGTTTTCACCAGAAAAGCGGGCTAAGTATCTGTCTCGAGTCTTCCAAGATCCAAAGATGGGGACAGCTCCTCGTATGACAGTGGCAGAGAATCTCTTGATTGCCAAGTTTCGTGGTGAAAAGCGTGGATTGTTACCACGACGCTTGACTATTTATAAGGATGAATTTCAGGCGACCATTGAAAAAGTAGGAAATGGTCTTGAGAAACACTTGAATACACCGATTGAGTTCTTATCAGGTGGGCAAAGACAGGCTTTGAGTCTCTTGATGGCAACCTTGAAGCGTCCTGAATTACTCTTGTTAGACGAGCATACTGCAGCCCTTGATCCAAAGACTAGTGTTGCTTTGATGGAATTGACAGATGAATTTGTTAAGAATGACCAGCTGACAGCGCTTATGATTACTCATCATATGGAAGATGCTCTTAAGTATGGCAATCGATTAATTGTCATGAAAGAAGGACGAATTATCCAAGATTTGAACCAAGAAGAAAAAGCAAAAATGAAAATCTCTGATTATTATCAACTCTTTGAATAAAGTAGGGAAAACGAGTGAAATGGTTTACTTTTTTTCTGAAATAAAGTATACTATATAAAGTAAACTATGATAACATGGAGGTATTGTGTATGGTTGACAAACAAGTCATTGAAGAAATCAAAAACAATGCCAACATTGTGGAAGTCATAGGAGATGTGATTTCTTTACAAAAGGCAGGACGGAACTATCTAGGGCTCTGTCCTTTTCATGGTGAAAAAACACCTTCTTTCAACGTTGTAGAGGACAAGCAGTTTTACCACTGTTTTGGTTGTGGTCGCTCAGGTGATGTCTTTAAGTTCATCGAGGAGTACCAAGGGGTTCCCTTTATGGAGGCTGTGCAGATTTTAGGTCAGCGTGTTGGGATTGAGGTGGAAAAACCGCTTTATAGTGAACAGAAACCAGCCTCGCCTCACCAAGCTCTTTATGATATGCATGAAGATGCGGCTAAATTTTATCATGCTATTCTCATGACAACGACTATAGGGGAGGAGGCCAGAAACTATCTTTATCAGCGTGGTTTGACAGATGAAGTGCTCAAGCATTTTCGGATTGGTTTAGCACCTCCAGAACGAAACTATCTCTATCAACGTTTGTCTGGTCAGTATCGTGATGAGGATTTCCTAGATTCAGGACTGTTTTACCTCTCAGATGCAAATCAATTTGTAGATACCTTTCACAATCGGATTATGTTTCCCCTGACAAATGACCAAGGAAAGGTTATTGCCTTCTCAGGTCGTATCTGGCAGAAAACGGATTCACAAACTTCTAAGTATAAAAATAGCCGATCGACTGCAATTTTTAACAAAAGTTACGAATTATATCATATGGATAGGGCAAAAAAATCTTCTGGAAAAGCCAGTGAGATTTATCTGATGGAAGGATTCATGGATGTGATTGCAGCCTATCGGGCTGGAATCGAAAATGCTGTGGCGTCCATGGGAACAGCCTTGAGTCGTGAGCATGTTGAGCATCTGAAAAGGTTAACCAAGAAGTTGGTTCTTGTTTACGATGGCGATAAGGCTGGGCAAGCCGCGACTTTGAAAGCGCTGGACGAAATTGGTGATATACCTGTTCAAATCGTCAGCATGCCTGATAACTTGGATCCAGATGAGTATCTACAAAAAAATGGACCAGAAGACTTGGCCTATCTATTAACAAAAACTCGTATTAGTCCGATTGAGTTTTACATTCACCAGTACAAGCCTGAAAACAGTGAAAATCTGCAGGCCCAGATTGAGTTTATTGAAAAAATAGCTCCCTTGATTGTTCAAGAAAAGTCTATCACTGCTCAAAACAGCTATATTCATATTTTAGCTGACAGTCTGGCATCCTTTGATTATGCCCAGATTGAGCAGATTGTTAATGAAAGCCGTCAGGCACAAAGGCAGAATCGCATGGAAGGGGTTTCCAGACCGACGCAAATCACTATGCCTGTCACCAAGCAGTTATCGGCTATTATGAGGGCAGAAGCTCATCTACTTTATCGAATGATGGACTCCCCTCTTGTTTTAAACGATTACCGTTTGCGAGAAGACTTTTCATTTAACACACCTGAATTTCAGGTCTTATATGACTTGCTTGGCCAGTATGGCAATCTTCCTCCAGAAGTTCTAGCAGAACAGACAGAGGAAGTTGAAAGAGCTTGGTACCAAGTCTTAGCTCAGGATTTGCCTGCTGAGATGTCACCGCAGGAACTTAGTGAAGTAGAAATGACTCGAAACAAGGCTCTCTTGAATCAGGACAATATGAGAATCAAAAAGAAGGTGCAGGAAGCTAGCCATGTAGGAGATACAGACACAGCCCTAGAAGAATTGGAACGTTTAATTTCCCAAAAGAGAAGAATGGAGTAATAATGGCAACAAAACAAAAAGAAGTAACAACATTTGACGTACAAGTAGCAGAATTTATCCGTAATCATAAGCAAAAAGGGACAGCAACAGATGATGAAATCAATGCTAGTCTTGTCGTTCCTTTTACCTTGGACGCTGATGGGATTGAAGATCTCTTGCAACGGATTCAAGATGCAGGAATTTCTATCACAGATAACGAAGGAAATCCAAGTGCGCGTGTTCTTAGCACTGAAGAAGAGCCAGAACTCAGCGATGAGGACTTGATTGGTTCAACTTCGGCTAAGGTTAATGACCCTGTCCGTATGTACTTGAAAGAAATCGGGGTCGTTCCTCTCTTGACCAATGAAGAGGAAAAAGAATTGGCACTAGCTGTTGAAGCTGGTGATATTGAAGCCAAACAACGTCTTGCGGAAGCCAACCTTCGTTTGGTTGTTTCTATTGCCAAACGCTATGTCGGCCGTGGTATGCAGTTCCTTGACTTGATTCAAGAAGGAAATATGGGCTTGATGAAGGCGGTTGACAAGTTTGACTATTCTAAAGGATTCAAGTTCTCAACTTACGCAACTTGGTGGATTCGTCAAGCAATCACTCGTGCTATTGCGGATCAAGCTCGTACTATTCGTATCCCAGTTCACATGGTTGAAACGATTAACAAGCTTGTTCGTGAACAGCGTAATCTCCTTCAAGAATTGGGACAGGATCCAACGCCAGAACAAATCGCTGAACGTATGGATATGACACCTGATAAGGTTCGTGAAATCTTGAAGATTGCTCAAGAACCGGTATCCCTTGAAACACCGATCGGTGAAGAGGATGATAGCCACCTTGGGGATTTTATCGAAGATGAAGTGATTGAAAATCCAGTGGACTATACAACTCGTATCGTCTTGCGTGAGCAGTTGGATGAGGTCTTGGATACTCTTACAGACCGTGAAGAAAATGTTCTGCGTCTACGTTTTGGACTAGATGATGGAAAAATGCGCACCCTTGAAGATGTGGGTAAAGTCTTTAATGTCACTCGTGAGCGTATCCGTCAGATTGAAGCCAAGGCTTTGAGAAAACTACGCCAACCAAGTCGTAGCAAACCGCTTCGTGATTTTATTGAAGACTAAGAGTGAGGAAAATATGGCTTATACAGAAGAGCAAATTGAAAATATCAAAACACGAATTTTATCAGCCTTGGAAGAAGTTATCGACCCTGAGTTGGGAATCGATATTGTCAATCTTGGTTTGATTTATGAGATTCGTTTTGACGGCGACACAGGGCAAACAGAGATTGATATGACTTTGACAACTATGGGATGTCCTCTAGCAGACCTTTTGACGGATCAGATTTATGATGCTATGACAGAGGTGCCAGAAGTAACGGATACTGAGGTCAAATTAGTCTGGTATCCGGCCTGGACAGTTGAAAAAATGAGTCGCTATGCACGCATTGCCCTAGGCATTAAGTAAACATATAAAAGCATGTGAGAGACCGTTGGAAAAGTGAGGAAATTTCCCCCTCTTTTCCTCTAGTCTCTCCTTTCTTTTGCTGATTTTATTCAAAGAAAATGATATAATAGTAGTTATGGAAAAAAAGAAATTACGCATCAATATGTTGAGTTCAAGTGAGAAAGTAGCAGGACAAGGAGTTTCAGGTGCTTACCGTGAATTAGTTCGTCTTCTTCACCGTGATGCCAAGGACCAATTGATTGTTACAGAAAATCTTCCAATAGAGGCAGATGTGACTCACTTTCATACAATTGATTTCCCCTATTATTTATCAACATTCCAAAAGAAACGCTCAGGGAGAAAGATTGGCTATGTGCATTTCTTGCCTGATACACTTGAGGGAAGTTTGAAAATTCCATTTTTCTTAAAGGGAATTGTGAAACGCTATGTATTTTCTTTTTACAACCGGATGGAGCACTTGGTGGTGGTCAATCCGATGTTTATCGAGGATTTGGTGGCAGCTGGTATTCCACGTGAAAAAGTGACTTATATTCCTAACTTTGTAAACAAGGAAAAATGGCATCCACTTCCACAAGAAGAGGTAGTCAGACTGCGAACAGAGCTAGGTCTTAGTGACAATCAGTTTATCGTAGTAGGTGCTGGTCAAGTTCAGAAACGCAAAGGGATTGATGATTTTATCCGTCTGGCTGAGGAATTGCCACAGATTACCTTTATCTGGGCTGGCGGTTTCTCTTTTGGTGGCATGACAGATGGTTATGAACGCTATAAGAAAATCATGGAGAATCCCCCTAAAAATTTGATGTTTCCAGGTATCGTGTCACCAGAGCGGATGCGCGAATTGTATGCCCTAGCGAATCTTTTCTTGTTGCCCAGTTACAATGAACTTTTCCCCATGACTATTTTAGAGGCTGCCAGTTGCGAATCTCCTATTATGTTGCGTGATTTAGATCTCTATAAGGTGATTTTGGAGGGAAATTATCGGGCGACAGCAGATAGAGAAGAGATGAAAGAGGCTATTTTAGAATATCAAGCAAATCCTGTTGCCTTAAAAGATCTCAAAGAAAAAGCTAAGAATATTTCTAGAGAGTATTCTGAAGAGCATCTGTTGCAAATTTGGTTGGACTTTTATGAGAAACAAGCCGCTTTAGGGAGAAAATAAAAAGTGAGGTAATCTATGCGAATTGGTTTATTTACAGATACCTATTTTCCTCAGGTTTCTGGTGTTGCGACCAGTATTCGAACCTTGAAAACAGAACTTGAAAAGCAGGGACATGCTGTTTTTATCTTTACGACGACAGATAAGGATGTCAATCGCTACGAAGATTGGCAAATCATCCGCATTCCAAGTGTTCCCTTTTTTGCTTTTAAGGATCGCCGCTTTGCCTATCGAGGATTCAGCAAAGCACTGGGAATTGCTAAACAGTATCAGCTGGATATCATCCATACTCAGACAGAATTTTCTCTTGGCTTGTTGGGGATTTGGATTGCGCGTGAACTGAAGATTCCCGTCATCCATACCTATCACACCCAGTATGAAGACTATGTGCATTATATTGCCAAGGGTTTGCTGATTCGTCCTAGTATGGTCAAGTATCTGGTCAGAGGTTTCCTGCATGATGTGGATGGGGTGATTTGCCCGAGTGAGATTGTCCGTGATTTACTATCTGACTATAAGGTTAAGGTTGAAAAACGTGTCATTCCAACTGGGATTGAATTAGCCAAGTTTGAGCGTCCGGAAATCAAGCAGGAAAATTTGAAAGAACTGCGTAGTAAACTAGGGATTCAAGATGATGAAAAGATGTTGCTTAGTCTTTCCAGAATTTCCTATGAAAAAAATATTCAAGCAGTATTAGCAGCCTTTGCAGAAGTTCTGAAAGAAGAAGACAAGGTTAAACTGGTGGTAGCTGGGGACGGTCCTTATCTGGATGACCTCAAAGAGCAAGCCCAGAAACTAGAGATTCAAGACTCTGTTGTCTTTACAGGGATGATTGCTCCAAGTGAGACGGCTCTTTATTATAAGGCGGCAGATTTCTTCATCTCGGCATCGACAAGTGAAACCCAAGGCTTGACCTACTTGGAAAGTTTGGCCAGTGGAACACCTGTCATTGCTCACGGAAATCCTTATCTGGACAATCTTATCAGTGATAAAATGTTTGGAATCTTGTATTACGGTGAACATGATTTGGCTGGAGCTATTTTGGAAGCCCTGATTGCAACGCCAGATATGGATGAGCATACCTTATCAGAGAAATTATATGAGATTTCAGCTGAGAATTTTGGAAAACGGGTGCATGAGTTTTATCTTGATGCTATTATTTCAAATAATTTCCAGAAAGATTTAGCCAAAGATGATACGGTCAGCCAGCGTATCTTTAAGACAGTTTTGTATTTACCGCAACAGGTGGTTGCTGTACCCGTAAAAGGCTCTAGACGCATGCTGAGGGCTTCAAAAACACAGTTAATCAGCATCAGAGATTATTGGAAAGACAGTGAAGAATAGAAAGAGGAACAGCTATGAAAAAACAATTAATGAGAAGTGGGCGTGATAAAAAGATTGCGGGTGTTTGTGCTGGGGTAGCCCATTATTTTGATATGGATCCTACTATTGTTCGCGTAATATGGGGTGTTCTTGCTTTTGGTTATGGAGCGGGAATTGTAGCTTATATCATTTTATGGATTATCGCACCTGTAGCAACTGACTATTGAAAACTAGCTAAATTCATGCTAAGATAATAGAAAATAGAATGTAACGAAGGAGAAAAAAATGGCATTTGGAGATAATGGAAATCGTAAAAAAACTATGTTTGAGAAAATAACCTTGTTTATCGTGATTATCATGTTAGTAGCAAGTTTATTGGGAATTTTTGCAACTGCAATTGGTGCCCTCAGTAATCTATAAAATAGATTCAAGAAAATTTAGTGACTGGGATTTCCCAGCCCTTTTTTAAAGTGAGAAGAAAAAATGAGTATGTTTTTAGATACAGCTAAGATTAAGGTCAAGGCTGGTAATGGTGGTGATGGCATGGTTGCCTTTCGCCGTGAAAAATATGTCCCTAATGGCGGTCCTTGGGGTGGTGACGGTGGTCGTGGAGGTAATGTAGTCTTCGTTGTAGATGAAGGTCTACGTACCCTCATGGATTTCCGCTACAATCGTCATTTCAAGGCTGATTCTGGTGAAAAAGGAATGACCAAAGGGATGCATGGTCGTGGAGCTGAGGACCTTAGAGTTCGAGTGCCACAAGGTACGACTGTGCGTGATGCTGAGACAGGCAAGGTCTTGACAGATTTGATTGAACACGGTCAAGAATTTATTGTAGCCCATGGTGGTCGTGGTGGACGTGGAAATATTCGTTTCGCGACACCAAAGAATCCTGCACCGGAAATCTCTGAAAATGGAGAACCAGGTCAGGAACGTGAGTTACAATTGGAACTAAAAATCTTGGCTGATGTTGGTTTAGTTGGATTCCCATCTGTTGGGAAATCAACACTTTTAAGTGTTATTACCTCAGCTAAACCTAAAATTGGTGCCTACCACTTTACCACTATTGTGCCAAATTTAGGTATGGTTCGTACCCAATCAGGTGAATCCTTTGCAGTAGCCGATCTGCCAGGTTTGATTGAAGGCGCTAGTCAAGGTGTTGGTTTGGGAACTCAGTTCCTCCGTCACATCGAGCGTACACGTGTCATCCTCCATATCATTGATATGTCAGCTAGCGAAGGCCGTGATCCATATGAGGATTACCTAGCTATCAATAAAGAGCTGGAGTCTTACAATCTTCGCCTCATGGAGCGTCCACAGATTATTGTAGCTAATAAGATGGACATGCCTGAGAGTCAGGAAAATCTTGAAGACTTTAAGAAAAAATTGGCTGAAAATTATGATGAATTTGAAGAGTTACCAGCTATCTTCCCAATTTCTGGATTGACCAAGCAAGGTCTGGCAACACTTTTAGATGCTACAGCTGAATTGTTAGACAAGACACCAGAATTCTTGCTCTACGACGAGTCCGATATGGAAGAAGAAGCTTACTATGGATTTGACGAAGAAGAAAAAGCCTTTGAAATTAGTCGTGATGACGATGCGACATGGGTACTTTCTGGTGAAAAACTGATGAAACTCTTTAATATGACCAACTTTGATCGTGACGAATCAGTCATGAAATTTGCCCGCCAACTTCGTGGTATGGGAGTTGATGAAGCCCTTCGTGCGCGTGGTGCTAAGGATGGGGATTTAGTCCGCATTGGTAAATTTGAGTTTGAATTTGTAGACTAGGAGATTGATATGGGAGATAAACCGATATCTTTCCGAGATGCGGATGGCAACTTTGTTTCCGCTGCAGACGTTTGGAATGAAAAGAAATTGGAAGAACTGTTTAATCGTCTCAATCCAAATCGTGCCTTGAGGTTGGCACGAACTAAAAAAGACAATTCATCTCAGTAAAGAAGATAAAAAAATCCCGTGTCTGATCAGACACGGGATTTTGTGGTACGACGGGCATGTATAGCAAACTGAATCTGGAATAGCACAGCATATCTTCTAAAATATTGTTATCAATTGATTTGAATTTCAAAATTAAATTGTTTGATTCTTATTTCAATTTGTTATAGTATATCTGATGTCAAAGTTCTCGGCGAGTCAAATAGCGATTCCCAAGCCTGACTATCGTGAGGTAGCGGATTAAAATGGTCTGGGGATAGACCGTTTTAAGTCTGACGCTGGAAATAAGAATTGTCAGAAGAAGGGATAGAGAAATCGTGGCTCTACGAACAGGAACGTGATAATAAGGCGTATATAGCGGATAAGAGGGCCTCAAACTCTAAAGTCCAAAAAGGTAGTCGTAACCTATATGCGTAAATCACGAGAGTAATTGAATTCGTACTAAGATTTTCTATTTTCACTGTAACCTTTTAACGTCCTTATATCTTGTATACACGAGGAAAGATGTACGACTTATCCCGTGAGGTCTATCACTATAAAGAGAAAACGACAGATAGAAGTGATCCTGAGTCACGGTTATCTTTAAAATAGATTGTCTGATAGGACGGTATGTATAAAACGCTTCTGTGAACTGAGAGAAGGGGAGAAGTTCTTGCTAAAATTTAGTTGAACAGCCGTATTCCGATACTTAGATAAGAGATCTAGTCTTAGCCCCTACTCAGTTTTAGGGGATAAAAAAGGGGCAATAGCGATTCGAGAAAGATTATACTCTTCGAAAATCTCTTCAAATCACGTCAATATCGCCTTGCCGTATGTGTAGGATACTGACTACGTCAGTTCCATCTACAACCTCAAAACAGTGTTTTGAGCAACCTGCGGTTAGTTTCCTAGTTTG
>NZ_VMML01000022.1:0-46121 GCF_013277175.1 Streptococcus sp. 3167
TCGTCGTTATGCAGGTACTGCTGGAGGGGAGAAAGTCTATGAAAAGATGAGCGGTCGTCGTTTTGAGCGAACTTCTATTGTTGCAGGTCAAGTAGGCAGAGAGTTTATAGCTCCCATGATTTACAAGAACAGCAGGACAAGCGATTTCTTTGTGGAGTGGTTCAAAACGCAACTCCTGCCTGCTTTGAAGACACCTCATGTTATTATCATGGACAATGCTAGTTTTGATCCCAAGAACATTTTGGATGAACTCTGCATCCAAGATAAACACTTTTTCTTACCTCTACCGCCTTATTCACCAGATTTGAATCCTATTGAGTAAGCTTGGGCTATCTTGAAAAAGAAAGTAACAGATTTATTAAGGGAAGTCCCAACTATTTTTGAATGTTTGGAACGCTTTTTAAAACTAAATGACTATAACAGCTATTGCCCAAGGAAAGAAAACAAAGAAACAAGCCTGTGTCGAACTTAATCTTTCTGAAAGACAAATCAATCGTCTGCTACTAGTCTATCAACAGAAAGGAAAAGAAACCTTCAGACACGGAAACAGAGAATTGGAAGATTTTTTATTTGTGTCTTAAATCAGGTCTTGCGTGACATTTTCTGCTCTCCACATACCATTGTTGATTAACAGAACACCAGAATTAAAATTATGTGTATAAAAATCATCTCTAACTGCAGCTAAGGGTATATCCGTCAAGTCCAAATCCCACAGCTCATCTATCGATTTTCTTACAACAATATCTAAATCCAAATACAGTACACGAGACTCGCTTACATACTTTGGAATAAAATACCTAAAAAAGCCGCATATGAAAGTCCCTCAAAGGGGAGACGATAACCTTTCAGAATACTACTGTCAATCTAAACATTCACAATCTCACTATTCAAAGTCTCTAGTCTTTTTTCCATCAATTGGAACCATTCTCGCGGAAGGTCATCATTAAAAACATAAAACTTAAGATTATAATAGATGAACACAAAGAGATTTTATTGTTGTTTCAACTTTATCCATATAAGCATTATCTGCACCTAAGACAATCGCTTTTTTCTCTTCTTTCACTCTTTATCTCATTTCTTTTTATTCCTTCTACGTAACCATTATTTTCGCCTATTCGTTCGTAAAACCATACCAGTGGAGATTTTAGATGAAGTCCCATTACGGTTTACAATTTTTACATTACGACACGGAGTTTTACAAATCGATTTCATTTGCCAAACGTAGTTAGTAAGGCAGTTAGCTAGGCTACCTACTTTCTGCTACAACGGAAAAATCCACGAATCAATATTATTCGTGGATTTTTCCTAGTGAAGCGTTTAGGTAAGCCGATTGTTATACTACGACACGTAGTTTGACCAATCGATTCTATTTGCCAAACGTAGTTAGTGAGGCAGTTAGCTAGACCGCTCACTACCAGTTACGACGTAAAGTTTTACGAATCGATATTATTCGTAAAACTTTACTAGTGGAGCGCCTAGAGTCTGGGACAAAAAGATTTTGATTTTATGAATTCTTTATTATAAGTTTTTAAAATCGATAGATTAGACAAAAAAGCAAACAAAACAGAATTCTGAGTGTCAGATAACTTGTTTTGTTCGCTTTTTATATTTAAGGTTAGACTTTTGTCCCAGACTCGTTAGTTACTTAGATTGTTACACAATCAAATAAATTTACTGAACTACGACACTGAGTTTTACAAATCAATTCCATTTGTAAAACTCAGTTAGTGAGGCAATTAGCTAGTTCGCCAAATAGCGACTAGCGTCCAACAATTAGGAACTTTAGTTCCAATTGTTGGTACTGAGTCACATCTTCTCTTCCAACTCTACATCTGGATACTTGTCCGCAAACCAACGGAGAGCAAAGTCATTTTCAAAGAGAAAGACTGATTGGTCGAAACGGTCTTTAGCCAAGATATTGCGGCTTGATGACATGCGTTCATCCAAGTCCTCAGGTTTAATCCAACGAACGGTCTTTTTACCCATTGGGCTCATGACCACTTCTGCATTGTACTCGCCTTCCATACGGTGCTTAAAGACTTCAAACTGAAGTTGACCAACAGCTCCCAGCATGTACTCGCCTGTTTGGTAATTCTTATAAAGCTGAATAGCTCCTTCTTGCACCAATTGCTCGATTCCCTTGTGGAAAGATTTTTGTTTCATAACGTTCTTAGCAGATACTTTCATGAAAATTTCAGGAGTAAAGGTTGGCAGTGGTTCAAATTCAAACTTGTTTTTACCAACTGTCAAAGTATCCCCAACCTGATAAGTACCAGTATCGTAAACCCCGATGATATCACCTGCCACGGCATTGGTTACATTCTCACGACTTTCCGCCATAAACTGAGTCACATTCGACAGTTTAGCCCCCTTACCAGTACGAGGCAGGTTAACACTCATACCGCGCTCAAATTCACCAGATACGATACGGACAAAGGCAATGCGGTCACGGTGACGAGGGTCCATATTGGCTTGGATTTTAAAGACAAATCCTGAAAAATCCTTGTCGTAAGGATCCACAATTTCGCCATCTGTTTTCTTGTGTCCATGTGGTTCTGGAGCAAACTTAAGGAAAGTCTCAAGGAAGGTCTGCACACCAAAATTTGTCAAAGCCGAACCGAAGAAGACAGGTGTCAATTCTCCAGCAAGGATAGCTTCCTCTGAAAACTCATTTCCAGCTTCATTTAAAAGTTCAATATCATCTTTTACCTGCTCGTAGAAAGGATTGCTGCTAAAAAGCTTGTCCCCATCTTCTAAACTGGCAAAACGCTCATCCCCCTTATAGAGCTCCAAGCGTTGGTTATAGAGGTCATAGAGCCCTTCAAAAGCTTTCCCCATCCCGATTGGCCAGTTCATCGGATAGCTCGCAATACCCAAGACTTCTTCCAATTCTTGCAAGAGGTCCAGTGGCTCACGACCGTCACGGTCTAGCTTGTTCATAAAGGTAAAGACTGGAATACCACGGTGTTTGACAACTTCAAACAATTTCTTTGTCTGCGCCTCGATACCCTTGGCAGAGTCCACGACCATGACCGCAGCATCCACCGCCATCAAGGTACGATAGGTATCTTCTGAGAAATCCTCATGCCCTGGTGTGTCAAGGATATTCACGCGCTTGCCATCGTAGTCAAACTGCATCACAGATGAAGTAACCGAAATCCCACGTTGCTTCTCGATATCCATCCAGTCAGACTTGGCAAAAGTCCCTGTTTTCTTTCCTTTTACGGTACCAGCCTCACGAATCTCGCCCCCAAAGTAGAGCAACTGCTCAGTGATGGTTGTTTTCCCCGCGTCTGGGTGAGAGATGATGGCAAAGGTACGACGTTTCTTAATTTCTTCTTGAATATTCATAAGTTCTCTTTCTTTGATTCTCTATTTTTCTTGTTTCAATAGCTAAGAATGATTTTTACATTGGATTTTACCATTCCTTTCAACACTCCATTATATCGGATTTTAGCATTTTTTTCAATTTCTATTTCTTTTCACTTCCCCCTCCCTTATTTATAGGAAAATATGGTAAAATAGAACAGACTAAAAATCATCATTTCACGAAAGGATGTAAGATGAAAATTACGCAAGAAGAGGTAACACACGTTGCCAATCTTTCAAAATTAAAATTCTCTGAAGAAGAAACTGCTGCCTTTGCAACGACCTTGTCTAAAATTGTTGACATGGTTGAATTGCTGGACGAAGTTGACACAACTGGTGTCGCACCTACTACGACCATGGCTGACCGCAAGACCGTACTCCGCCCTGATGTGGCTGAAGAAGGAACAGACCGTGATCGCTTGTTTAAAAACGTACCTGAAAAAGACAACTACTATATCAAGGTACCAGCTATCCTAGACGATGGAGGAGATGCCTAATGACTTTCAACAATAAAACCATTGAAGACTTGCACAATCTCCTTGTCTCTAAGGAAATTTCTGCAACAGAATTAACACAAGCTACGCTTGAAGATATCAAGTCTCGCGAGACAGCTATCAACGCTTTTGTTACCATCGCTGAAGAGCAAGCTCTTGTTCAAGCTAAAGCCATTGATGAAGCTGGAATTGACACTGATAATGTCCTTTCAGGAATTCCGCTTGCAGTAAAGGATAACATCTCTACAGACGGTATTCTCACAACCGCTGCCTCAAAAATGCTCTACAACTACGAGCCGATCTTTGATGCAACTGCGGTTGCTAATGCAAAAGCCAAGGGCATGATTGTCGTAGGAAAAACTAACATGGACGAATTTGCCATGGGTGGTTCTGGTGAGACTTCTCACTACGGAGCAACTAAAAATGCTTGGGACCACAGCAAGGTTCCTGGTGGTTCATCAAGTGGTTCAGCTGCAGCTGTAGCCTCAGGACAAGTCCCCTTGTCACTTGGTTCTGATACGGGTGGTTCCATCCGCCAACCTGCTGCCTTCAACGGGATCGTTGGTCTCAAACCAACCTACGGAACAGTTTCTCGTTTCGGTCTCATTGCCTTCGGTAGCTCATTAGACCAAATCGGACCTTTCGCACCAACTGTTAAGGAAAATGCCCTCTTGCTCAACGCTATTGCCAGCGAAGATGCTAAAGACTCTACTTCTGCTCCTGTCCGCATCGCCGACTTTACTTCAAAAATCGGCCAAGACATCAAGGGCATGAAAATTGCTTTGCCTAAGGAATACCTAGGCGAAGGAATTGATCCAGAGGTTAAGGAAACAATCTTAAACGCGGCCAAACACTTTGAAAAATTGGGTGCTATCGTCGAAGAAGTCAGCCTTCCTCACTCTAAATACGGTGTTGCCGTTTATTACATCATCGCTTCATCAGAAGCTTCATCAAACTTGCAACGTTTTGACGGTATCCGTTACGGCTACCGCGCAGAAGATGCGACTAATCTTGATGAAATCTATGTAAACAGCCGTAGCCAAGGTTTTGGTGAAGAAGTGAAGCGCCGTATCATGCTGGGTACTTTCAGTCTTTCATCAGGTTACTACGATGCCTACTACAAGAAGGCTGGACAGGTCCGTACACTTATCATTCAAGATTTCGAAAAAGTCTTCGCGGATTATGATTTGATTTTGGGTCCAACTGCTCCAAGTGTTGCCTATGACTTGAATTCTCTCAACCATGACCCAGTTGCCATGTACTTAGCCGACCTATTGACCATACCTGTAAACTTGGCAGGACTTCCTGGAATTTCGATTCCTGCTGGATTCTCTCAAGGTCTACCTGTCGGACTCCAATTGATTGGTCCCAAGTACTCTGAGGAAACCATTTACCAAGCTGCTGCTGCTTTTGAAGCAACAACAGACTACCACAAACAACAACCCGAGATTTTTGGAGGTGACAACTAATGAACTTTGAAACAGTCATCGGACTTGAAGTCCACGTAGAGCTCAACACCAATTCAAAAATCTTCTCACCTACTTCTGCCCACTTCGGAAATGATCAAAATGCCAACACTAACGTGATTGACTGGTCTTTCCCAGGAGTTCTGCCAGTTCTCAATAAAGGGGTTGTCGATGCCGGAATCAAGGCTGCTCTTGCCCTCAACATGGACATCCACAAAAAGATGCACTTTGACCGCAAGAGCTACTTCTATCCTGATAACCCCAAAGCCTACCAAATTTCTCAATTTGATGAACCAATCGGATATAATGGCTGGATTGAAGTCGAACTAGAAGACGGTACGACCAAGAAAATCGGTATCGAACGTGCCCACCTAGAGGAAGACGCTGGTAAAAACACCCATGGTACAGATGGCTACTCTTATGTTGACCTCAACCGCCAAGGGGTTCCCTTGATTGAGATTGTATCTGAGGCAGATATGCGTTCTCCTGAAGAAGCCTATGCTTATCTGACAGCCCTCAAGGAAGTTATCCAGTACGCTGGCATTTCTGACGTTAAGATGGAGGAAGGTTCGATGCGTGTGGATGCCAACATCTCCCTTCGTCCTTATGGTCAAGAGAAATTCGGTACCAAGACTGAATTGAAGAACCTCAACTCCTTCTCAAACGTTCGTAAAGGTCTTGAATACGAAGTCCAACGCCAGGCTGAAATTCTTCGCTCAGGTGGTCAAATCCGCCAAGAAACACGCCGTTACGATGAAGCGAATAAAGCAACCATCCTCATGCGTGTCAAGGAAGGGGCTGCTGACTACCGCTACTTCCCAGAACCAGACCTACCCCTCTTTGAAATTTCTGACGAGTGGATTGAGGAAATGCGGACTGAGTTGCCAGAGTTTCCAAAAGAACGTCGTGCGCGTTATGTATCTGACCTTGGTTTATCAGACTACGATGCTAGTCAGTTGACTGCTAATAAAGTCACTTCTGACTTCTTTGAAAAAGCTGTTGCCCTAGGTGGTGATGCCAAACAAGTCTCTAACTGGCTCCAAGGGGAAGTCGCTCAGTTCTTGAATGCTGAAGGTAAAACACTGGAACAAATCGAATTGACACCAGAAAACTTGGTTGAAATGATTGCCATCATCGAAGACGGTACTATTTCATCTAAGATTGCCAAGAAAGTCTTTGTCCATCTAGCTAAAAATGGCGGTGGCGCGCGTGAATACGTGGAAAAAGCAGGTATGGTTCAAATTTCAGATCCAGCTATCTTGATCCCAATCATCCACCAAGTCTTTGCCGATAACGAAGCTGCTGTTGCCGACTTCAAGTCAGGCAAACGTAACGCCGACAAGGCCTTTACAGGATTCCTTATGAAGGCAACCAAAGGCCAAGCCAACCCACAAGTTGCCCTTAAACTACTTGCACAGGAATTGGCGAAGTTGAAAGAAGATTAATATGTAAAAGAAACCAGCCTTGAGGTTGGTTTTTTCTCCCCTACCATCTCCCAATAACTATTTTGGCTTTATTTCCAGAAGATTTTATGGTAAAATGAAGAGTAATAATATTTATTAAAGAGGTAAAAACATGATTGAAGCAAGCAAATTGAAAGCTGGTATGACATTTGAAACTGCAGACGGAAAATTGATCCGCGTTTTGGAAGCTAGCCACCACAAACCAGGTAAAGGGAACACAATCATGCGTATGAAATTGCGTGATGTCCGTACTGGTTCTACATTTGATACAAGCTACCGTCCAGAAGAAAAATTCGAACAAGCTATTATCGAAACTGTTCCAGCTCAATACTTGTACAAAATGGATGAAACTGCCTACTTCATGAACACTGAAACTTACGACCAATACGAAATACCAGTCGTAAATGTTGAAAATGAGTTGCTTTACATCCTTGAAAACTCTGATGTGAAAATCCAATTCTACGGAACTGAAGTAATCGGTGTAACTGTACCAACTACTGTTGAATTGACAGTTGCTGAAACACAACCATCTATCAAAGGTGCTACTGTTACAGGTTCTGGTAAACCAGCAACTATGGAAACTGGACTTGTTGTCAACGTTCCTGACTTCATCGAAGCTGGACAAAAATTGATCATCAACACTGCAGAAGGAACTTACGTTTCTCGTGCCTAATCTCTAGAAAGAGGTCATTCTATGGGAATTGAAGAACAATTTGGCGAAATCGTTATCGCTCCACGTGTACTTGAAAAAATTATTGCCATCGCAACTGCTAAAGTTGAGGGTGTCCACTCATTTTCAAATAAATCCGTATCTGACACCCTATCAAAACTCTCTCTTGGTCGTGGTGTCTACTTAAAAGAAAGCAATGAAGAACTAACTGCTGACATCTACCTCTACCTTGAGTACGGTGTGAAAGTACCAAAAGTGGCTCTTGCTATTCAAAAAGCGGTCAAAGATGCTGTCCATGATATGGCTGATGTGGAACTTTCTGCTGTCAATATCCATGTTACAGGAATCGTTCCAGATAAAACACCAAAACCTGAGTTGAAAGATCTATTTAACGAGGACTTCCTCAATGACTAGTCCATTATTAGAATCTAGACGCGAACTTCGTAAATGCGCTTTTCAAGCTCTTATGAGCCTTGAATTCGGTACAGATATGGAAACGGCT
Source organism: Streptococcus sp. 3167 (assembly GCF_013277175.1). Lineage (NCBI taxonomy): Bacteria > Bacillati > Bacillota > Bacilli > Lactobacillales > Streptococcaceae > Streptococcus > Streptococcus sp. 3167. The sequence continues at coordinate 7,965 of NZ_VMML01000022.1, forward strand.
TGTCGCTTTGCCTACACACATGACCGTGAAGATGCAGATGTGCAAATCCCAGCCTTTCTTCTAAACTTGGTTTCTGGTATCCAAGCTCAAAAAGAAGAGTTGGATAAACAAATCAACCAGCACCTCAAGTCAGGCTGGACAGTTGAACGTTTGACTTTGGTCGAAAAAAACTTACTACGCTTGGGTATCTTTGAAATCACATCATTTGATACACCTCAGCTGGTAGCAGTCAATGAAGCCATTGAACTTGCCAAGAATTTTTCAGATCAAAAATCAGCCCGTTTTATCAATGGATTGCTTAGTCAATTTGTAACTGAAGAAAATGAATAATCAAAAAGGTGTTTGGTCTTCCAGGCACCTTTTGACTTTCCCCTCTGCACAGAGTAAGAACCACATAAAAACTAGAACTGGCAGTCAGTTCTAGTTTTTGCGTATTCTAAAGAATTATACTCAATGAAAATCAAAGAGCAAACTAGGAAGCTAGCCGTAGGCTGCTCAAAACACGGTTTTGAGGTTGTGGATAGAACTGACGAAGTCAGTAACATATATACGGCAAGGCGAAGCTGACGTGGTTTGAATTTGATTTTCGAAGAGTATTAGTATTTTCTAAACCGTTGATAGCGCTCTTCCAACAACGCTTCTAACGGTTTTTGTGAAAGTAGAGCTAGCTCAGCTTGGAGTTCTTTTTTAACATTCTTAATCAGTTCTTTGCTAGAAAGTCCTGCTTCAGAAATCACCTTGTCTACTACGTCCATTTCTAACAGTTCGTGTGAAGTGATTTTCATCAGTTCTGCTGCTTCCATGGCACGACTGCCATCCTTCCATAGAATGGAAGCAAAGCCTTCTGGACTGAGAATAGCATAAATAGAATTTTCCAGCATCCAAACACGGTCTGCGACTGCTAGAGCCAAAGCCCCACCTGAACCACCTTCACCGATAATGATAGCGATAATAGGAACTCTCAGATCACTCATTTCCATGAGATTGCGAGCGATAGCTTCTCCTTGACCGCGTTCTTCCGCACCGACACCAGGATAGGCACCTGCTGTATTGATAAAGGTCACAACTGGACGGCCAAACTTTTCAGCCTGTTTCATCAACCGTAGGGCCTTGCGGTAGCCTTCTGGATGCGGTTGACCAAAATTCCGCTTGAGATTATCTTGTAAACTCTTGCCTTTTTGGATACCAACCATTGTTACAGCTTGGTCTCCAAGCCAGCCGATACCACCAACAACTGCACCATCGTCACGAAAAGAACGGTCACCGTGTAATTGGATAAATTCATCAAAAATGCCTGTCGCAAAGTCCAAGCTTGTCAAGCGACTCTGCTCACGCGCTTCTCTGACTATTTTTGCAATATTCATCTAGAACTCCCTCCATGCAATCTGACTAGGCTAGCAATGGTATCTGGCAAGTCTCTTCTTTTAACGATAGCATCCACAAAGCCATGTTCCAATAGGAATTCTGCCTTTTGGAAATCCTCAGGCAAGCTTTCACGAACCGTATTTTCAATGACACGACGCCCAGCAAAACCGACCAAGCTCTGTGGTTCAGCCAGAATGATATCACCTTCCATAGCGAAAGAAGCTGTCACACCACCTGTCGTTGGATCTGTCAAAATGGTCAAGTAAAAGAGACCAGCATTTGAATGCCGTTTAACTGCTGCAGAGATCTTGGCCATCTGCATGAGACTCATGATTCCTTCCTGCATACGGGCTCCACCAGAGGCTGTGAAGAGGACAACTGGCAATTTTTCGACAGTCGCATACTCAAACAAACGAGTGATTTTTTCACCTACAACCGTACCCATAGAAGCCATGATAAAGTTGGAATCCATAATCCCAAGAGCCACAGTCTGACCTTTTATAAGAGCTGTTCCTGTCACAACGGCTTCATCCAGACCTGTTTTTTCACGCATAGTTGCTAGTTTCTTTTGATAACCAGGGAAATGCAAGGGATCCTTGCTTTCAATCCCTGTAAACAATTCCTTGAAGGTTCCCATATCAATCGTCAAAGCCAAGCGTTCTTGGGCAGAAATACGAAAGGTGTAGCTACAATGTGGACAGATACGCTCACTTCCCAGATCCTTCTGATAGATGGTATGCTTACAGCCTGGACACTGGGAAAATAATTCATCTGGAACCTCTGGCTTAGCTTGAGGTTTTTCCCTAACCGAACGATTGGGATTGATTCGAATATACTTATCTTTTTTACTAAATAGAGCCATTGATTCCCCTTTTCGGTTTAAACTCTTGAAGTCATTTTATTCTTTTTCTTGATATTTGGGTAAGAAGGTTTCCATTAAGAAGGAAGTATCGTAATCTCCAGCAATGACATTGCGATCTGAAATGAGGTCAAGCTGGAAATCTGCATTGGTCTGCACCCCTTCAATCTCTAATTCATAGAGGGCACGTTGCATTTTCATCAAGGCATCAAAACGGTTTTCACCGTGTACGATGATTTTGGCAATCATACTATCATAATAAGGCGGAATGGTATAACCTGGATAAACTGCTGAATCCACGCGCAAGCCAACTCCACCACTTGGTAGATAGAGATTAGTAATCTTACCTGGACTTGGAGCAAAGTTAAAGGCTGGATTTTCTGCATTGATACGACACTCGATGGCATGACCGCGTAGGACAATATCTTCTTGCTTAACAGACAGAGGTTGACCTGCCGCAATGCGAATCTGTTCCTTAACGATATCCACACCTGAAACAAATTCTGTTACTGGATGTTCTACTTGTACACGAGTATTCATTTCCATGAAATAGAAATTGCCACTGGCTTCATCAAGAAGAAACTCAATGGTCCCTGCATTTTCATAGCCAACAGACTCCGCCGCTCGAACAGCAGCAGAACCGATTTCATGACGCAGCGTTTTCCCGATTGCAATCGAAGGACTTTCTTCCAAAACCTTTTGGTTGTTCCGTTGTAGAGAACAATCCCGTTCCCCCAAGTGGATTACATTTCCGTGTTCATCTCCTAGAATTTGAACCTCGATGTGACGAGCTGGATAGATAACCCGTTCTATGTACATGGCACCATTGCCATAATTGGCCTTGGCTTCACTAGAGGCAGTTTCAAAGGCTGAAACAAGGTCTTCTGGTTTTTCAACCTTACGAATCCCTTTACCACCACCACCTGCTGAAGCCTTGAGCATAACAGGATAGCCAATTTTTTCAGCAACAATCAAGGCCTCCTCAGAGTTATGCACTTCTCCACCTGAACCTGGAATAACAGGCACACCAGCCTTAATCATCTGAGCACGCGCATTGATTTTGTCCCCCATCATATCCATAACATGACCAGATGGACCGATAAATTTGATGCCCACTTCTTCACACATAGTTGCAAATTTGGAATTTTCACTGAGAAACCCAAAACCGGGGTGAATGGCTTCTGCCTCAGTCAAGACTGCAGCTGATAGAACCGCATTAATATTGAGATAAGACTCAGTTGCCTTACCAGGACCGATACAAACCGCTTCATCTGCCAAAAGCGTATGAAGGGCTTCCTTATCAGCAGTTGAATAGACTGCTACGGTCGCAATCCCCAATTCACGCGCCGCACGGATAATACGAACCGCAATTTCACCACGATTGGCAATTAAAATTTTTCGAAACATGGAGAACCTCCTTAGTTCCCAATTGCAAAGGTAAGAGTACCACTAGCTGCAAGCTTGCCATCCACTTCAGCCTTTGCTTCAACCACGGCTATGGTGCCACGACGTTTTACAAAAGTCGCTGTCATAACCAATTGGTCGCCTGGTACAACTTGCTTCTTGAATTTGACCTTATCCATACCAGCGTAAAAGACCAGTTTTCCTTTATTTTCAGGTTTTGATAACTCCAACACACCAGCAGTTTGCGCCAAGGCTTCCATAATCAGAACACCTGGCATAACTGGGTATTGAGGAAAATGACCGTTAAAGAAAGGCTCGTTGATGGTCACATTTTTGATAGCAACAATGGTATCCTCGCTCACTTCCAAGACACGGTCCACTAGAAGCATAGGATAACGGTGGGGAAGGGCTTCTTTGATTCCTTGAATATCGATCATTTGATACGTACCAATCCTTTACCAAACTCAACCATTTCTTCGTTAGAGACGAGAATTTCCGTTACCACACCATCCTTAGGAGCTGGGATTTCATTCATGACTTTCATGGCTTCGATAATTACCAATGTTTGACCTTTTTTGACACTATCACCAACTGTAACGAAGGCAGGTTTATCTGGTCCAGCAGCCAAGTAAACCACTCCAACAAGTGGACTCTCTACAAGATTTCCCTCAGTAGCCACACTTGCTTCAGCTGGAGCTGGAACTTCTTCTGCTACAGTCTCTGCTGGAGCAGATGTAGGAGCTACTGGACTCGGTGTTGCTAGAACGGGTGCTGGAGCGACTTGAGTTGCAACTTCAGGCACAGGTCTCGCTTCATTCTTGCTAAACTGCAACTCATCCGTCCCATTTTTATAAGAAAATTCTCTCAAACTTGACTGGTCAAATTGAGTCATCAAGTCTTTAATATCGTTTAAATTCATACTTATCTATTCTCCCAACGTTTGAAAGCAAGAACTGCATTGTGGCCTCCAAAACCAAAAGTATTTGAAATAGCGTATGGAATTTCTTTCTCCAAGCCTTGTCCATAAACGACATTAGCTTCGATATAATCTGATACTTCACTTGTCCCAGCTGTCATTGGTACAAAGTTATGACGCATAGCTTCGATGGTGACGATAGCTTCTACTGCACCCGCAGCCCCCAGCAAATGTCCTGTAAAAGACTTGGTTGATGATACAGGTACTTCCTTACCAAGAACAGCTACGATAGCACCACTTTCTCCTTTTTCATTGGCAGGAGTTGACGTTCCGTGAGCATTGACATAGGCTACTTGCTCTGGAGAAATCTCAGCTTCTTCCAAGGCTAGTTTGATGGCCTTGATAGCTCCCTGACCTTCTGGATGTGGAGAAGTCATGTGGTAGGCATCACAAGTATTTCCGTAACCAACCACTTCAGCCAGGATAGTAGCTCCACGTTTTTCAGCGTGTTCAAGACTTTCTAGAACCAACATCCCTGAACCTTCACCCATAACAAACCCATTGCGATCCTTATCAAATGGGATCGAAGCACGAGTTGGATCCTCTGTAGTAGAGAGAGCTGTTAAGGCTTGGAAACCAGCGATGGCAAAAGGTGTGATAGAAGCTTCTGTTCCTCCCACCAACATCACATCTTGGAAACCAAACTTAATGGAGCGGAAGGCATCCCCAATCGCATCATTTGATGAAGAGCAGGCAGTATTGATAGATTTACAAACACCGTTTGCACCAAAACGCATGGCTACATTCCCAGAAGCCATATTTGGTAAAGCCTTTGGAAGAGTCATTGGTTTGACACGTTTGGGTCCTTTTTCATGAAGACGAAGTACCTGATCTTCAATTTCCTTGATTCCACCAATACCAGATGCAACGATAACACCAAAACGATCCCTATTAAGAGCCTCTACATCAAGATTGGCATGGTTTACAGCCTCTTGGGCTGCATACAAGGCATATAAAGAATAGTTATCAAAACGGTTGGTATCTTTTTTTACAAAGTATTTATCGAACGGAAAATCTTGGATTTCTGCCGCATTATGCACATCAAAGTCACTATGATCAAATTTTGTAATGCCACCAATGCCGATTTTCCCAGTTGCTAAACTATTCCAAAATTCTTCTGGTGTATTTCCGATTGGAGATGTTACTCCATAACCTGTTACCACTACTCGATTTAGTTTCATTCTTTTCACCTCTAGCTTTCGCTACATACTTAAGCCACCATCAATGGCAATCACTTGACCAGTTAGATAATCTTGGCCTGCTAAAAATACTGTCAAATCTGCAACCTGCTCTGCCTGCCCAAATTCTTTCATCGGAATCTGAGCTAGTGTAGCTTCCTTAATCTTATCTGATAAGATAGCGGTCATATCAGACTCAATCATTCCTGGAGCAATCACATTGACTCGTATATTCCGACTAGCGACTTCGCGTGCCACAGACTTGGTAAAGCCAATCAAGCCAGCCTTAGAAGCAGCATAGTTAGCTTGACCAATATTCCCCATCAAACCAACAACACTAGACATATTAATGATAGCACCTTCTCTGGCTTTCATCATCGGTTTCAAGACTGATTGTGTCATATTAAAGGCACCAGTCAGATTGACCTTGAGCACTTTTTCAAAATCTGCTTCTGTCATCTTGAGCATAAGAGTATCTTGGGTGATCCCTGCATTGTTGACCAAAACATCTACTGAACCCAGTTCTGCAATAGCTTGATCAATCATACGCTTAGCGTCTGCAAAATCTGATACATCTCCTGAAATGGGAACCACCTTGATACCATAGTTTGAAAACTCAGCGAGCAATTCTTCTGAGATTGCCCCACGACTGTTTAAGACAATGTTGGCTCCTGCTTGAGCAAACTTGTGGGCGATGGCAAGACCAATTCCACGACTCGAACCTGTAATAAAGATATTTTTATGTTCTAGTTTCATTTTTTTCCTTTCAAAACTTCTACTTATTTTAGTCTATTTTTCTAAAAGTGCTACTAAACTCGCTTGATCTTCCACATGAGCTAAGTGAGCAGTTTGATCAATTTTTTTAACAAAACCTGACAAGACTTTCCCCGGTCCAATCTCGATAAAGTTGCTTATGCCTGCTTCTTGCATGACCCCAATACTTTCATAGAAACGAACGGGTTCCTTGACCTGACGCGTCAAGAGCTGAGCAATGTCCTCTTTTTGCATCACAGCAGCTTCTGTATTGCCGACTAGGGGACAAGTAAAATCTGAAAAACTTACCTGAGCTAGAGTTTCAGCTAGTTTCTGGCTAGCAGGTTCAAGGAGAGCGGTGTGAAAGGGACCTGACACCTTGAGAGGAATCAAGCGTTTGGCACCTGCTTCTTGCAAAAGTTCAACCGCTCGATCAACTGCAACCACTTCTCCAGCAATGACGATTTGTGCAGGTGTGTTATAGTTGGCTGGAGTAACCACTCCAAGTTCAGAAGCTTTTTGACAGGCTTCTTCAATGACCTCTACTGGCGTATTGAGAACTGCTACCATCTTGCCAGAGTCAGCAGGAGCCGCTTCTTCCATATAGGCTCCACGCTTAGCTACCAAGGCAACCGCATCTTCAAAATCCAAGGCGCCGCTTGCCACCAAGGCAGAGTATTCTCCAAGAGATAAACCAGCAACCATATCAGGCTGATAGCCCTTTTCTTGCAATAAACGGTAGATAGCAACCGAAGTCGCTAGAATGGCTGGTTGCGTATAGCGGGTCTGATTGAGTTTGTCTTCTTCCCTATCGATGAGATAACGCAAATCATAACCGAGCACCTGACTCGCTCGATCAATCGTTTCTTTGACAATAGGGTAGTGATCATAGAGATCCCGTCCCACCCCTAGATACTGGGCACCTTGACCAGCAAATAAAAAGGCTGTTTTAGTCATTTCTTACAACTCCTGCCCAGCGAGAGGCTTCTTCTTGAATTTTCTTAGCTGCTCCGTAATACAAATCTTTTAGGATTTCTTCAGCTGTTTCTTCTTTAGAAACAAGCCCTGCGATTTGACCTGCCATGACAGAGCCACCATCCACATCACCGTGAACAACTGCTTTGGCTAGGGCGCCTGCTCCCATTTGTTCAAAGATTTCTAAATCAGGATCTTCCTGCTTAAAGGCATCTTTTTCAGCCAGTTCAAAATCTCTAGTCAACTGATTTTTAATAGCACGAACAGCATGACCAAAGTGCTGAGCTGAAATCGTAGTATCAATATCCCTTGCTTTTAAAATTTTCTCCTTGTAGTTTGGATGGGCATTCGACTCTTTTGCAACTACAAACCGTGTCCCCACCTGTACAGCCTCTGCACCTAGCATAAAGCCAGCCGCAGCACCTTCACCATCCGCAATTCCTCCTGCAGCAATAACAGGAATAGATACAGCTGCCGCCACTTGACGCACCAAGGTCATGGTTGTTAATTTACCGATATGTCCCCCAGCTTCCATTCCTTCTGCAATAACAGCGTCTGCACCGATTTTTTCCATGCGTTTAGCTAAAGCAACACTAGGAACGACAGGAATAACGATTATCCCTGCTTCATGGAAGCGTTCCATGTATTTGCCAGGATTTCCTGCCCCTGTTGTCACTACCTTAACACCTTCCTCGATAACAAGGTCTACAATATCTTCCACAAAGGGAGACAAGAGCATGATGTTGACACCAAAAGGTTTATCAGTCAATGATTTGATTTTATCAATATTGGCCTTGACAACTTCTTTAGGGGCATTCCCCCCACCGATAATGCCTAGTCCCCCAGCCTTGGAAACAGCCCCTGCCAAATCACCATCAGCAACCCAGGCCATTCCTCCTTGGAAAATAGGATACTCAATATTCAATAATTCTGTAATACGCGTTTTCATAGTGCCTCCATCGTTTCTTGCTTACGTAATAGTTCGATACTGTCATAATTTGACAATCAAACTATTGCCTAAACAAGAGGGAGCGGGTTTCCCTACTCCTTCTATCTATATTCTGCTTATACTCTTCGAAAATCAAATTCAAACCACGTCAGCGTCACCTTGCCGTACTCAAGTACAGCCTGCGGCTAGCTTCCTAGTTTGCTCTTTGATTTTCATTGAGTATTATTTTGTTTGCTCTTCAACGTAGGCAACCAAGTCACCAACTGTTTTCAAGTCATCTTCTGCTTCGATTTGGATATCAAAAGCATCTTCGATTTCTGAGATTACTTGGAACAAGTCCAATGAATCAGCGTCCAAATCATCAAAAGTTGATTCAAGTGTTACTTCTGATGCATCTTTTCCAAGTTCTTCAACGATAATTTCTTGTACTTTTTCAAATACTGCCATGATAGGACTCCTTTAAAATAAATAGTTTTTTATAACAATGTGTTCACCACATGATTACCTAAATTGTAAGAATGAGCGTGCCCCAGGTCAAGCCTCCACCGAAGCCTGATAGCAGAACAGTCTGACTACCATCTAAACGGATGAGGCCTTGTTCTACACACTCTGAAAGTAAAATCGGGATACTGGCTGCACTGGTATTGCCATATTCCATCATATTGGCTGGAAGTTTGGCTCGGTCAACACCAATTTTTCTAGCCATCTTATCCAAAATACGGATATTAGCCTGATGCAATAGCAGATAATCCAAGTCTGTCGCCTCTATAGGAGATTCTTCAATAGTCTGCTTGATAGACTTGGCTACATCCCGAATAGCAAAATCAAAGACCGCGCGCCCATCCATCTTCAAAAATGAATCTGCATTTTCTTGATCTGAAAATGGAGAATGTAGACCTGAATGTCCATAGGTCAGACACTCGCTGCGACTTCCATCGCTATTGAGACTCTCAGCCAAGAAATGCTCTTGCTCGCTAGCTTCTAACAAGACGCCACCAGCACCATCTCCAAACAAAACAGCTGTTGATCGGTCCGACCAATCGACTGCCTTAGAGAGGGTTTCACTACCAATCACCAAGCCTTTTTGAAAGCGACCGGAAGCGATAAACTTTTCAGCAGTTGAAAGAGCAAATACAAATCCACTGCAAGCAGCTGTTAGGTCAAAAGCAAAAGCTTTTTTTGCACCAATATTAGCTTGAACACGAGCAGCTGTAGAGGGCATCATCGAATCTGGAGTAATGGTAGCTAGGATGATAAAATCCAACTCCTCCCCTGTGATTCCTGCTTTTGTCATCAGTTTCTTAGCAACCTCTGTAGCCAAATCACTGGTAGATTCTGTTCTTGAAATATGCCTTTGTCGTATTCCCGTCCGACTTGAAATCCACTCATCATTGGTATCCATAATCTGAGCCAAGTCGTGATTTGTAACCACTTGCTCTGGCACATAATGAGCAACCTGGCTTATTTTTGCAAAAGCCATTATTTCAAATCCTCCAAAAATTGGTAAAGATTAGTCAAACCTTTGCTCATAACATCAATTTCTTCCTTACTCATACCATCAATGATTTTTTCAACCATGGCCTTGTGGAAGCGTTTATGCAGCCTATGAACCAAGCGCCCTTTCTTTGTCAAATGTAGATGCACCACACGACGATCCTGCTCTGAGCGAATGCGTTCAATGTAACCCTTGCGTTCGAGATTATTCAAACTAGTCGTAACTGTCCCAAGAGTCACCATCAACTCTTTTGACACTTGACTTGGTGTCACGTCTGGGAATTTCCCAATCACATCAATCGTATGCATTTCTTTGATGGAGATATCCTTGAAACGACTACCTCTCAAGCTCACTTCCTCAATGACAAGGACATTGTTAAATATAGATGTTAAATATTCATTAATTCGTTGGTAGTCCAATCTTTCTTTCCCTCCTTCTCAAAAAAACTTTTACAATCAAAACATTTGACAAGAGAATTATATCAAAGTTCAAAGAATGATGCAAGTATTTTTTTATTTTCCTGTAAATTTAGGCCGTCTTCTCTCCGAATGAGCTCGCACTCCTTCTTTGAAATCCTCTGTTTGAGCTAAGGATTCCTGTAGCTTCAGTTCTAAAGCAGCGTAATCCTGCCAGTCTTTAAATTGGCTCTCCCAAACCAACTTCTTAATGGCAGCATAGGAATTACTTGAACCACGTCTTAATTTTTTAAGAAGCTGTTCTCTCGTCTTTTCAAGTTTATCAGCTTCAGAAACGCGGTAAACTAGCCCCCATTCTAGGGCTTTTTCTGCGGTCAAAGCCTCACCTGTCATGGCTAATTGAGCAGCACGCGTCACACCAATACTACGGCTCAAGAGATGAATTCCCCCTGCATCTGGAGCCAAGCCAACGCCAACAAAGGCTTGAATAAACTTAGCCTTATCCGTCGCCAAACAGAAATCTGCCGCAACAGCCATATTCGCTGCGGCACCTGCAACAGCACCGTCAACTTCCATTAAAACAGGTTTGGCTATTTGTTTGATTTTATAGGAAATCGTATTGACCAACTCTGCGATTTTTGTCAATGATGGAATATCATCCTCATCCACTGCCCGCTTCATCTCTACTAAATCTCCCCCAACTGAGAAGACTTTGCCATTGGCATTGATCAAGATAAAATGCACAGCCGGATTTTCTTCTGCCAAAGTCAGGGCTTCTAAAATCTCCTCACACATAGGAATATGAAAACCATTTGCGACCTCAGGACGGTTCAAGGTAAGGATTGCCAAGTCCTCTTCAAGCTGATAAATAATGTGTTCCATCAGGGCTCCTTTTTATTTGTATAAGCAGTTTAAATTATTTTATGTTCAAAGTATATCTTTTTTAGGAGCAGAAAGCAAGAAAAAATCGACTGAAAGTGTCTCAGCCGATTGGAAAGGCTCGCTTTATCCTATAAAGCATCTTATTTTCTTCATTGAAAAAAGGCTTTCTTTCTGCTATAATCGTATAAAATACTTACTTTAGGAGTTCTTATGAAAGTTGTTAAATTTGGAGGTAGTTCTCTTGCCTCTGCTGGTCAATTAGAAAAAGTTTTAAACATCGTTAAAAGCGATCCAGAGCGTCGTTTTGTAGTCGTTTCTGCCCCTGGTAAACGCAATGCTGAAGATACTAAGGTTACGGATGCCTTGATTAAATACTATCGCGACTATGTTGCTGGTAGCGATATTAGCAAGAGCCAAAACTGGATTATCGACCGCTATGCTGCTATGGTTAGTGAATTAGGACTGAAACCAGCTGTGCTAGAAAAAATTTCAAAAAGCATTCGCGCCTTGGCCACTCTTCCTATCGAAGAAAATGAATTTCTCTACGACACTTTCCTAGCAGCCGGTGAAAATAACAATGCTAAATTGATCGCAGCCTACTTTAATCAAAACGGTATCGATGCACGCTATGTGCACCCTCGAGAAGCTGGGATTGTGGTCACAAGTGAGCCTGGTCACGCTCGCATTATTCCATCAAGTTATGACAAGATTGAGGAATTGGCAAATGCAAATGAAGTCCTTGTCATTCCTGGTTTCTTTGGGGTTACCAAGGAAAATCAAATCTGTACCTTCTCACGTGGAGGATCAGACATTACAGGTTCTATCATTGCTGCCGGTGTTAAGGCAGACCTCTATGAAAACTTTACGGACGTTGATGGTATCTTTGCAGCCCACCCAGGCATTATCCACCAACCACACTCGATTCCTGAGTTGACCTACCGTGAAATGCGTGAGTTGGCCTATGCAGGATTCTCAGTCCTTCACGACGAAGCCCTTCTTCCTGCCTACCGTGGAAAAATTCCTCTAGTTATCAAGAATACCAACAACCCTGACCATCCAGGTACTCGTATCGTTCTAAAACACAGTAGTGATGAATTTCCAGTTGTGGGAATTGCTGGTGACTCAGGCTTTGTCAGCATCAACATGTCTAAATACCTTATGAATCGCGAGGTTGGATTTGGTCGTAAGATTCTGCAAATCCTTGAAGACCTTAACATCGGTTGGGAACACATGCCGACAGGTATCGACGATCTTTCAATCATCCTCCGTTCTCGCGAACTAACTCCTATCAAGGAAGAAGAAATCCTGCGTCAGTTAGTTCAAAAGGCTGAAGTAGACCATGCAGAAATCGAGCACGACCTTTCAATCATTATGATTGTTGGAGAAAAGATGAAGAGCCATATCGGTGTCACCGCTACTGCGACACGCGCTCTATCTGAAAACAAAATCAACATCCAGATGATGTCTCAAGGTTCTAGTGAAGTTTCTATCATGTTTGTTGTCAATAAAGACCAAGAGAAAGCAGCAATCAAAGCCCTCTACAATGCCTTTTTCGGTGAAAGTAAGGAAGACTAATCATGGCCCAATCACTTAATAAAACAGTGCTTCTCAGCACGACAGGCACTTCCTACCTCTCTATCGCTGGAAAAGTTGGGAAATTCCTTGTCGGAGATCAGGCCTTAGAATTTTACCCAGACGTCAATGTCGAACAATTTATCCAGATTCCTTGGAGCCATATCAATCAGATTGGAGCCAATGTCACTGGACGAAAAATCAGTCGCCACTTCGAAGTCTTTACAGACAAAGGAAAATTCCTCTTTGCTTCAAAAGATTCAGGTGCCATTCTTAAAATTGCTCGCGAAAAACTAGGCAATGACAAGGTCGTCAAACTTCCTACCTTAATTCAGACCATTGGTCAAAAATTTAAAAATCTATTTGCAAAAAAGTAGAAACTTTAGTATAATCATAGCAACGGATAAGTAGGTTATCTTCTTCTTTCAGAAAGTCTGCGGGTGCTGCGAGCAGATAGGAGGGATAGGTGAAATTCTACCGTTAGTAACAATTACATACACAATCAAGTGCACACCTGTGAAGTTGGATGGAACCGTGGCCCTGCCACTCCAACGCTTTGTCAGGTGTGCTTTTTTCATAAAGGAGTTCTTATGTTAGATATCAAACGTATTCGTACAGACTTTGATGCTGTCGCAGAAAAATTTGCTACACGTGGTGTAGATGCTGCTGTCTTAAACGAGATGAAAGAAATCGATGCTAAACGTCGTGACATCTTGGTCAAGGTTGAAACTCTCAAGGCTGAACGCAACACAGTTTCTGCTGAGATTGCCCAAGCCAAACGCAACAAGGAAAATGCAGATGACAAGATTGCTGCCATGCAAACTCTATCTGCTGAGGTTAAAGCCTTGGATGCTGAATTGGCAGAAATCGATGCTAAATTGACAGAATTTACTACTACTCTTCCAAACATCCCTGCTGACAGCGTTCCTATTGGGGCTGACGAAGATGACAATGTGGAAGTTCGTCGTTGGGGCACTCCACGCGAGTTCGATTTCGAGCCAAAAGCTCACTGGGATCTTGGTGAAGACCTTGGTATCCTCGACTGGGAACGCGGTGGCAAGGTAACAGGCGCTCGCTTCCTCTTCTATAAAGGCCTCGGTGCTCGTTTGGAACGTGCTATCTACAACTTTATGTTGGACGAGCATGGCAAAGAAGGTTATACTGAAGTCATCACGCCTTACATGGTTAACCACGATTCTATGTTTGGGACTGGTCAATATCCAAAATTCAAGGAAGATACTTTTGAACTCAGCGACAGCAATTACGTCCTTATTCCTACAGCTGAAGTTCCTCTGACAAACTACTACCGTGATGAAATCCTTGACGGTAAAGACCTGCCAATCTATTTCACTGCTATGAGCCCATCATTCCGTTCTGAGGCTGGTTCAGCTGGTCGTGATACTCGTGGCTTGATTCGTTTGCACCAATTCCATAAGGTTGAAATGGTTAAATTTGCCAAACCAGAAGAATCTTACGAAGAATTGGAAAAAATGACAACCAACGCTGAAAACATTCTTCAAAAACTTAACCTTCCATACCGTGTCGTTGCGCTCTCTACTGGAGATATGGGCTTCTCATCTGCGAAGACTTACGACTTGGAAGTGTGGATTCCAGCCCAAAATACCTACCGTGAAATCTCAAGCTGTTCAAACACAGAAGATTTCCAAGCCCGTCGTGCCCAAATCCGTTACCGTGATGAAGCAGATGGCAAGGTGAAATTGCTCCATACCTTGAACGGTTCTGGACTTGCAGTTGGACGTACAGTGGCTGCTATTCTTGAAAACTACCAAAATGAAGATGGTTCCGTGACCATCCCAGAAGCACTTCGTCCATACATGGGTGGAGCTGAGGTCATCAAACCATAAAAAATAAGGTTTAGCTATTTCTAGCTAGACCTTTTTTCGTAACCAAATCAGATAAGCGCCTAATACAAAGAGCAAAATGATTAGGCAAATAACAGTTTCAGCCAGTACCAAATAATCCAAAAATGGAAGTTTCAAGATTCCCTGAGCCATCTTAAGCGAAGTAGCTGTGATAATAGTCGGGAAGGTGAGGGCTGAGAAGGCTGGTTGAAAACCTTGTTTTAAAATATTGGGTAGGCGAGTCAAAACAAAGAAAAAGAAGGATTGGGAAGCCAAAAGCATGAAAATCAAGACCCAAGTCGGTAGGCTAGCTCCTCCAACTCGAACCAGAGAAGCCAAAAGCAAAGAAAAGGGAGCACAGTAGATACCTTCTTGCCCAAGCAAGGCTAGTGGGAGTGGTTGCTTCTTTAAATCACTATAAATAAGGGGATAGAGATAGAAGGTAAGAAGAAAACCAAAACTCAAGGTCACATAGGCAATTTCAATGATACCCACCAGAGGATAAGTCAAGGCTGCTACCGCTATCCCTACATAAAGCACCGTCCAGCTAGGAGTAGCATGAACCCTCCGACCCGGACAAGCAAACTTGATAGTGAAACCAGCAATCAAGGCCAAATCCAAGAGAAATGAACACCACCAGAGTCCTTGCACAACCAAAGAAAGATGAGGGAAGACGCGAAAGACATAGGTCGATAAAATCATCCCAGCCATGGGAAAGGTGGCCATTCCTGATAAAAGAGGGGGCTTGGTCAACTCTTGCTTGGTTTCTTTCCAATTAAAAAGATGCAGAAGCAGAAAGTAAATCCACAAAATCAAACCTGTCAGACTAAAAAGATGTGACAGAACCGGCAACGTATCTAAAATAAGATTTCCAGATCCTGCTAAACCTAGCAAACAACCAGAAAATACCAAGGGGAGTTTTTTCATCCTAACCTCCAATAATCATGTTAGTTTCAGTATAGCATAAAAGCGCTTAAATGAGGGGATAAAAAACGAAGTCCGTTGATTTCAGACTTCATTTTTTACTCAGATATGAATTAAGCATAAGGTTGCAATTCTGGGTTAATTGGGGTATTGGCTAGGTTGTTGGCATAGTTACAGAGGCTTGCTAGGCTGACACCAAGAACCACATCCAAGGCATTTTGTTGGGTGTAGCCAGCTTCTAAAAACTCAGACAAGGCTTCATCTCCTACACGACCCTTGGTATTGATAACTGCCAAAGTAAACTTAGCTAGGGTATCCAATTTAGGATCTGTTTCAATTGGAGTACGATTGCGAAGAGCTTGAATCAAGTCATCATTCATCTGGATTTGTTTGATGGAAAAGGCTGTGTGACCTGCGACACAGAAGGCACAACCATTGGTCACGGCTGCCGTGATTTGCACCACTTCACGCTCAACGGGTGTCAGGCTGTTGCGACGGTTGATAGATGCGACAGTTCGGTATGCTTCTAAAGCAGTCGGTGCATTGGCCAAGAGACCGATTAGGTTGGGAATATAGCCATTGTTGTCTTTTTCTACTGTTTCAAGAACTTCTTTCACTTCTGCCGGTGCTGATTCTACTGTATGGATTGTAAATGTTGTCATAAGATACCTCTTTTCTTGTTATTGACACTAATATTATTGGAAAATCTTATAAAGTCCTGATTCCTAAGTTTATTTAAGACAAAGGTTTATTCTCTCATAAGATTTTCGTTGTATATTATACTCTTCGAAAATCAAATTCAAACCGCGTCAGCGTCGCCTTACCGTACTCAAGTACAGCTTGCGGCTAGCTTCCTAGTTTGCTCTTTGATTTTCATTGAGTATTAGTTTATCACACTTCCAATCATTTGCATAATATATATTATATATCAGCTTGATAAAAATCATTTATAGGCAAAAAAATCACACGCCATGTGTGATTTCATTATTTGTCAAAATACTTTTTAGTTTCAGCAATAACGACTGGCGACAAGACTAAGAGGGCAATCAAGTTTGGCAGAACCATCAAGGCGTTGACGATATCTGCGATAATCCAGACCATATCCAACTCGATAAATCCTCCCAACAAGACCATGAGCACAAAGACCACACGGTAGAGCCAGATAAAACGAACACCAAAGAGGAACTCGAAACAGCGTTCTCCGTAATAGTTCCAACCTAGAATCGTTGTGAAGGCAAAAAGTACAAGGAAGATGGTCAAGAGGGCAGGCCCAAAGTGTGAAAAGACTGTTGAGAAGGCTGACTGAGTCAAGGCAACCCCATTTAAGTCACCACTCCAAACACCAGTCACCAAGATGGTCAAACCAGTCAGAGTACAGATAATGAGAGTATCAATAAAGGTTCCTGTCATAGAAATCAAACCTTGCTCTACTGGTTCATTTGTCTTAGCCGCAGCCGCTGCAATGGGAGCAGAACCTAGACCAGATTCATTTGAGAACACACCACGCGCCACACCATTTTGAATAGCCATCCGAACGCTAGCACCAGCAAATCCACCTACCGCAGCAAGGGGACTAAAAGCCGATGTCAAGATTAAAGCGATTGTAGAAGGAATTTTCCCGATATTAAAGAAAATAACTGTAAGAGTTCCTAAGATATAAATGATCGCCATAAAAGGAACAACAGTAGTTGAAACCTTAGAAATGGACTTGAGTCCACCAAAGACAGCAATCGCTACAAAGACAGACAAGACGAGAGCTGTGATGGCTGGTGAAATAGCCGTTGTATTTTGGATAGATTCTGTAATCGAGTTGACTTGGGTGAAGGTTCCGATTCCCAAGAGAGCAACCAATACTCCTGCTACTGCAAACAAAACAGCAAGTGGTCGCCACTTTTCTCCCATTCCTAGAAGGATATAGTGCATGGGACCTCCCGCTACTGCACCATGGTCGTCCTTGGTGCGGTATTTGATGGCCAAGAGTCCTTCCGCATACTTGGTAGCCATTCCAAAGAAAGCCGCCATCCACATCCAAAAGAGAGCTCCTGGTCCACCAACCTTGATAGCCGTCGCAACTCCTATAATATTCCCTGTTCCAACGGTTGATGCCAAGGCTGTACACAGAGCTGCAAAACTGGATACATCACCATGTCCCTTATCCTGGATAAAAATAAGCTGAAAGGCCTTGGGCAGACGCAAAACCTGCAAGAGTCCTAGCCGAATAGTTAGGTAAATCCCTGTTCCGACCAATAAAATCAAGAGGGGCGGTCCCCAAGCAAAAGCATCGATTGATTTAAGCAATTCTAACATTTCCTTCTCCTATCTTTTCAACCCCAAAAGAAAGAGCACATGCAAGATACATGTACTCTGGAATGCTTAGATAAATGCTAAAAAGCGGTCTATCCTAGCTCTGTCCTTTTACCTGAGAGTTTGAGCAGTTGCCTGCCTTGCCCCTTCGGTGCCTTTACGGTCTCTCCAGAGTTCCGTCCATTTACAGTCATGGAAAATCAAACGATTCCCCACTTCTATTAAACTTCATTCGGTGTTGGTATTTAATTGATTCTTATTTTACAAAAAATGTTGGCTTTTGTCAATGTGTTTATTAGTAAAACTTAATTCAACAGTTTTTACTGTATAAAGCTCAGAATACTTCTATCCTTTAAAAGTGACAATAGTCGCGCCACTGCCTCCAGCATTTTGCGGGGCATAGCCGAAACTCTTGACATGTTTGTTTCTTTGTAGGTATTTAGTGACACCTTCACGGATGACACCTGTTCCGATACCATGGATGATATCAACTTGAGCCATATTGTTAAGCAAGGCTTGGTCGATAAAGGCATCTAGCTCATTCATGGCCTCTTCATAACGTTTGCCTCGAAGGTCCAGTCTGGCTTGTGGGCCACGACCAGAAGTTCGTTTCACGACATTGACCTGTTTCTTCTTGACTTGCTTTTCTTGCTGGGCTTGAACAAGGTCAAACTCTTTCTCTTCCAAGGTCATCTTAATCAAGCCAACTTGGGCTTCCCAACGGCCATCCTTAAGTTGACTGGTCAGGGTACCACGCTGTCCATAACTGAGAACTACGATATCATCTCCCACCTTTGGAGCTCGTTTTTTCTTGGCCTTTTGAAGGACCTTGTTTTTAGACAAATCTACTTTTTCAGGGGCCAATTTTTTCAACTTAGCCTTGGCTTCAATGATTTCGTGGGGCTTGAGTTGAGATTTAGTGTGGAGATTTTTGAGAATCTGGTCACTCTCACTGAGGGCCATGTCCACAATCTCAGCAGCCTGTTCACGCGCCTTGTTAAGCTCGGTTTCCTTTTCACGATTGAGCTCGTTGTAGAGTTTTTTGAGAGCACGATTCATCTTGAGATTTTCTTGCTCCACCTCACGGATATTGTCCAAACGTTTGCGACTCTCTAGCGTCTGCTCTTCCAGTTGTTCAATAATCTGATTGACATCATTGTCCTGATCAACCTGCTGACTGGCATCCCCTACGATAACTTCAGATAGGCCTAGACGTTTGGCAATTTCGAAGGCATTGCTTCGGCCAGGAACACCCTGCATAAAGCGATAAGTCGGGCGAAGAGTTGCAGTATCAAACTCCATGCTGGCATTTTGAACAAAGGCTGTCTCAATACCATAGGCCTTGAGTTCCGGATAGTGGGTAGTCGCCATTGTCTTGACTTGACGCAGGCGAAGGTCTTCCAGAATAGCCATGGCGAGGGCTGCTCCCTCTTGAGGATCTGTACCAGCCCCCAACTCATCCAAGAGTAAGAGTGAATGTTGATTGACCTTGCCAAGAATATCCACGATATTGGTCATGTGGCTAGAGAAGGTAGACAAGCTCTGCTCAATAGATTGCTCATCGCCAATATCGGCAAAGATTTCTTCAAAAATACCAACACGACTTCCCTTATCTGCTAAAATCGGCAAACCAGACTGAGCCATCACCTGCGTCAAGCCCAGAGTTTTAAGCATGATGGTCTTCCCACCTGTATTGGGACCTGTAATGACAATAGCTGTTAAATCTTGTCCAAAATGGACATCATTTGCAACGGCATTTTTGACCAAAGGATGGCAGACATGGAGCAGTTGAATTTCTTGATTTTCTGATAGCTGAGGAACGACTGCTTGCCTTTCTTGGATAAAGCGAACCTTAGCACGAATCAAGTCCAGATGACCGATAATCCAAGCGTCATTAGCAATCTCAGCCGCATGAGGGCGAACACGCTCAGAAATTTCTTGGAGAATGCGAAGCATTTCATAGCGCTCATCTGCTCGCAAACTGGCAATTTCTTCGCTCAGTTTGACCACCTCACGGGGTTCGATATAGACGGTGTTTCCGCTGGCAGAAATATCATGAACGACACCTGCAATCTTATTGCGGTAGGTATTTTTGACAGGTAGAACCTGACGGCCATTTCTGCTGGCAACGATTCCTTCCGTCAACATCTGCGCTTTTTGCTTGAGCAAGTCTTGTAAAACATCGCGTACCTGACTCTCGCTATCATGGATTTTTCGACGGATGCGCGCCAATTCTTCACTGGCAAAATTTTCAATGAAACCTGCATCATTAAAGGCTTGGAGATTTCCTTGTAATTGCGGAAAATCGTGTAATTTCTCAAACCAAAGGGCTAACTCTTCCAAACTGACATTTTCCAGATTGGCATAAAAACTTTGCAGTTCTCTGCTAGAAAGAAGCACGCGCTTCAAGAGGAGGAACTCCTCGATATTGAGGTCTGCTCCCATCTCCAACCGCTTGCAGACTCCTGCAATTTCCTTAGTTGCGAGAATAGTAAAATGCGGTTGCTCTACGAAAAGAGCCTGCATCTCCTTCATCTCAGCAAAAGCCTGTTTGATTTTATCTGCTTTAGCAGTCGGAGCCAGCTGTCTCAATTGCTCCAAGCCCTGCTCGGTCAACAAATGGGGCTCAAACAAGGCCTTGACCTTATTAAACTCTAATGTTTCTAATATTTTCTTATTCATCTTTATTTCCTTATCTTTGAATGTCTAGGTGTGATAGCTTTTTACATTCTAATAGATTCGAGTCAAATCTGTAAACAAAGGGCTAGGAAAACTCCTGCCCTTTTTATCCGATTAAATTTGTCACCCAGATTTGTTTGAGCCAACTGGTTGTTACTGGTATGCTCTGGATGATGTGTTTTGCGACGATACTCTTTTCAAGAGGATTTTGTATAGCTGCCATGGGGATGGTCGCCAAGATGGTCAAGGCCACTTGCAAGACAAATAAGGTCACCAACATGGACAAGATACCTGCTGAAACTTGGAACAACTTACCACCCAATTTTTTACTAGGAATCAAGTGTAAGAGGAGACCAAGCAAACGACCGATGCTATAGACAATCCCAAATACAAGCAAGAAGCCGATCCCTGCATAAAAGACCTTATCCAACTGAAAGAGTTGATCCGATGGGAAAAAGAAAGTTCCCTGACCTTCCTGCGGATTTGCATAAGGGAGCAGCAAATGAAACTGCTCGCCAAGCCCCTTGTAAAACTGACCAGCCATAAAAGCAGATGCCAGTGCTGAAATCAGGTAATAAACCTGTAAGAGCAGGCCTCTCCGATAGCCGATATAAAATCCCCAAGCCAAGACCAATAGAAGAAGGAGCGAAATCATAAGGAGTCCTCAATCTTGCTCTGTTCTTGCTTGCAAGTCACAAGCTTGTGGCGGAGTTCTTCTATCTCTTGCTCCTTATCGTCAAATTCAATCTCACGGCTGAGCTGAGTTGATAAACAGTTGACTGCCAACAAAAGAGCGATGGTTTCATCGTCTGCACTAGGCATTTGTTCTTTAATTGCTTGGTATTTTTCTGTCGCAACCTTGGCGATTTCCTCCATAAAAAGGTTATCATGCTCGCTTGTCAAGGTTAATGATTTTTTCCCGAATGTAAATTTGAATCGATTTAGATTTGCCATAAAATTCACCTCACGATATTATACCAAAATTCGCTAATTTTGTCAGTTTTTACAAATTTGCCTGCTTTTATGGTACAATAGAAACTATGGCAAGTATAACACTCACACCAAGTGAAAAGAAGATTCAGGCTTTTCTTGAACACTATCAAAGCAGTCTAGCTCCCAGCAAGAATCCCTATATTCGCTACTTTTTGCGACTACCTCAAGCAACGGTTTCTATCTATACTTCTGGAAAGGTCTTGCTTCAGGGTGAGGGAGCCGAGAAATACGCTCGTTTCTTTGGCTATCAAATGGTAGAGGAAAACAGGGGACAAAATTTCCCTTTGATTGGGACAGATGAGGTTGGAAATGGTTCCTACTTTGGTGGACTTGCAGTTGTGGCTTCCTTTGTCACACCTGACCAGCATGCTTTCTTGCGAAAACTCGGTGTGGGGGATTCTAAAACTCTGACCGACCAAAAGATTCGTCAGATTGCCCCTATCCTCAAGGACAAAATCCAGCACCAGGCACTGCTTCTCTCACCAAGCAAGTACAACGAGGTCATCGGAGACCGCTACAATGCTGTTTCGGTTAAGGTTGCCCTCCATAACCAGGCTATCTATCTCCTTCTTCAAAAAGGCGTTCAACCTGAGAAAATTGTGATTGATGCCTTTACCAGTGCTAAAAATTATGACAAGTACTCGGCACAAGAGGCCAATCGTTTCAGCAATCCTATCAGCTTAGAAGAAAAGGCTGAGGGCGAATACTTGGCTGTCGCAGTTTCTTCTATCATTGCGCGTGATCTCTTTCTGGAAAATCTAGAAAATCTAGGACGAGAACTGGGTTATCAACTTCCAAGTGGAGCTGGAACAGCTTCTGATAAGGTAGCTAGCCAGATTTTACAAGCCTATGGTATGCAGGGACTCAACTTCTGCGCCAAATTGCACTTTAAAAATACTGAAAAAGCGAAAAAACGCTTAGAAAGGTAAGTTATGAATTCATTTAAAAATTTCCTAAAAGAGTGGGGATTATTCCTCCTGATTCTGTCATTACTAGCTTTAAGTCGTATCTTTTTTTGGAGTAATGTCCGCGTAGAAGGACACTCCATGGATCCTACCCTAGCGGATGGCGAAATTCTCTTTGTCGTTAAGCACCTCCCTATTGACCGTTTTGATATCGTGGTGGCCCATGAGGAAGATGGCAATAAGGACATCGTCAAGCGCGTCATCGGAATGCCTGGCGATACCATCCGTTACGAAAATGATAAACTTTACATCAATGACAAAGAGACAGATGAACCTTATCTAGCTAACTATATCAAACGCTTCAAGGATGACAAACTCCAAAGCACCTACTCAGGCAAGGGATTTGAAGGAAATAAAGGAACTTTCTTTAGAAGTATCGCTCAAAAAGCTCAAGCCTTCACAGTTGATGTCAACTACAACACCAACTTTAGCTTTACAGTTCCAGAAGGAGAATACCTTCTCCTCGGAGACGACCGCTTGGTTTCGAGCGACAGCCGCCACGTAGGTACCTTCAAAGCAAAAGATATCACAGGGGAAGCTAAATTCCGCTTCTGGCCAATCACCCGTATCGGAACATTTTAAGAGACCTAAGAGGCCGAGAATCAGCAATCTCAGCCTCTTCTTCTATCGTGAGAAGATGATTATTCACTACCCAGTTTGATTAAGATAGAAACAAAGTTATACTCAATGAAAATCAAAGAGCAAACTAGGAAGCTAGCCGCAGGCTGCTCAAAACAGTGTTTTGAGGTTGCAGATAGAGCTGACGTGGTTTGAAGAGATTTTCGAAGAGTATTAACTCTCACCTATTCATGCAAAGGAATTTTATGGAAGTTTATTTTTCAGGAACCATTGAACGGATTATTTTTGAAAATCCCAGCAATTTTTATCGCATCCTCCTCCTAGAAATCGACGATACGGACGCAGAGGATTTTGATGATTTTGAAATCATTGTCACAGGAACCATGGCTGATGTAATTGAGGGCGAAGACTATACTTTTTGGGGGCAAATTGTCCAGCACTCCAAGTATGGAGAACAACTGCAAATCAGTCGTTATGATCGCGCAAAACCAACTAGTAAGGGCTTGGTCAAGTACTTTTCAAGTAGCCATTTCAAGGGGATTGGTCTCAAGACAGCTCAGAAAATCGTAGATACCTATGGCGACAATACCATTGACGAAATTCTGCAACACCCAGAAAAGCTAGAAGGCATCTCAGGGCTCTCTGCCAAAAATCGCGAGGCTTTCGTCTCCACTCTCCGTCTCAACTACGGAACGGAGATGGTTTTGTCCAAACTAGCCAACTACGGCATTCCCAACAAACTAGCCTTTCAGATTCAAGACTTTTACAAGGAAGAAACCCTTGATGTGGTTGAAAATTATCCCTACCAGCTGGTTGAGGATATCAAGGGTTTGGGCTTTACCATTGCTGACCAACTAGCTGAGGAACTAGGCATCGAAAGTCAGGCTCCTGAACGCTTCCGCGCCGGTCTAGTTCACAGTCTTTTTCAGGCCTGTATGGAAACAGGGGACACCTATGTTGAAGCACGGGATTTGCTGGAACAAACCCTTACTCTCCTTGAGTCTTCCCGTCCCGTGGAACTAGACCCCAGCCAAGTTGCCCAAGAGCTCTCCTACCTGATCGAAGAAGACAAGGTTCAGCAGATTGATACCAAGATCTTTGACAACAGCCTCTTTTTCGCTGAGGAAGGTATCCGCAGTCACTTGATTCGTATCCTTGAAAAAGGAAAACAGAAGAGCCAAGATTTAGAAACCATTCAAAAACATATCGCTACTGTCGAAGAAGATCTGGAGATTGAGTATGATAGTATTCAAAAACAAGCTA
Organism: Streptococcus sp. 3167; assembly: GCF_013277175.1. Classification (NCBI taxonomy): domain Bacteria; kingdom Bacillati; phylum Bacillota; class Bacilli; order Lactobacillales; family Streptococcaceae; genus Streptococcus; species Streptococcus sp. 3167. The sequence goes on from NZ_VMML01000022.1 coordinate 32,358, forward strand.
TCTGTGATGCTATCCAGAATAAGGTCTTTATCCTGACAGGTGGACCTGGTACTGGTAAGACAACTGTTATCAATGGGATTATCGCTGTTTACGCCCTTTTAGAAGGACTTGACCTCAGGAAAAAAAGCAACCTACCTATTCTTCTTGCTGCTCCAACTGGACGAGCTGCTCGTCGCATGAATGAATTGACAGGCTTGCCTAGCGCGACCGTACACCGTCATTTAGGAATGACAGGGGACGATGATACCAGTCATCTGGAAGATTATCTGGATGCCGACTTTATCATCGTAGATGAATTTTCCATGGTGGATACTTGGCTGGCCAATCAACTCTTCTCCAACATCTCTTCTAACAGTAAAATCCTCATCGTGGGTGACAGTGATCAGCTACCTTCTGTCAGTCCTGGACAGGTTCTAGCGGACCTCCTTCATATTCCCTTGATTCCTCAGACTCGCTTGGAAAAAATTTACCGGCAAAGCGAAGAATCAACCATCGTCACCCTAGCTAGTCAGATTAGACAGGGCATCTTGCCAGCCGATTTCACCCAGAAAAAAGCTGACCGTTCCTACTTTGAAATTGCTAGTGGCCATATTCCAGCGACGATTGAAAAAATCTTAGGCGCTGCTCTCAGAAGTGGTATCCCTGCTCGTGATATTCAGGTTCTGGCCCCCATGTACCGAGGGACGGCAGGGATTGATGCCATCAACCAACTCATGCAAGATCTGCTCAATCCACCACAAAAAGACCAACTTAGTTTTGAAGCTCCCCAGTGCCACTATCGCAAGGGAGACAAGGTCATTCATTTGGTCAACGATGCTGAAATCAATGTCTTTAACGGAGATTTGGGAGCTATCATAGATCTGATCCCTGGTAAATACACCGAGTCGAAACAAGACGAGATTGTCATTGATTTTGATGGCAATGAGGTCTCTTACCCACGTAACGAATGGTACAAGATTCGCCTGGCCTATGCCATGAGCATCCATAAATCACAGGGAAGTGAGTTCCCTGTTGTCATCCTACCGATTACCAGTGCTAGTAGGCGTATGCTGGAGCGCAATCTCATCTACACAGCCATTACACGCGCCAAAAGCAAGCTTATCTTACTAGGTGAATTGCAGGCCTTTGATTATGCTACCCAGCACATCGGAACTGCCCGAAAGACCTATCTGATTGAACGCTTCAGTGATTTATTGGAGAATATTGAAGAAAAGCAACCAGTTGTCTCTGAAACAGTCACATCAAGTAACTCTGAACAATCCTACATCCTAACCGAAGAAAACTGGACCAGTATTCCAGCTATGATTGGGATTACAGACGCAGACCTCAGAGAGATTTTTGGAAAATAGTGCATAAGAAAACCCACCTAATCAGGTGGGTTTTTTGTTTATTAAGATTATTTAACTGTTGCTGTGCTTGTAATCAATTCAACAGCTTTTTTGATTGTGATGTCGTGTTTCAACATATCAGCTGAAAGCAAGCTTTGTACTTGTGCCACTTCCATGTTGTAGTCTGCAGCCAATTGCTCGATTTCTTTTTGGATTTCTTCTTCTGAAGCATCAAATCCTTCAGCTTTGGCAACTGCTTCGATAACAAGGTTAGTCTTAGTACGTGACTCAGCTTCTGCTTGGTATTGGTTGTGAAGGTCTTCTTGAGTAGTTCCAGTGATTTGGAAGTACATGTCAGGATTGATACCTTGACGTTGCAAGTTTCCAAGGAATTCGTTTACTGAGCGGTGAACTTCTTCGTGAATCATTTCTTCTGGAAGTTCTACGATTTCAGCGTTTTCTACAGCTTTATCGATTGCTGCACCTTCAACTGCATCTTTGTAAGCTTCTTCTTTAGCAGCAGCCAATTCCTTGCGGTATTTTTCTTTCAATTCAGCAAGTGTTTCAACTTCTTCGTCGATGTCTTTTGCAAGCTCATCATCAAGAGCTGGAACTTCTTTAGCTTTTACTTCGTGGATAGTTGTTACGAATTTAGCTTCTTTACCTGCAAGGTCTTCTGCTTGGTAGTCTTCTGGGAATGTTACAACTACATCAACAGTTTCGCCAGCTGAGTGACCTACCAATTGGTCTTCAAAACCAGGGATGAATTGACCTGAACCAAGTCCAAGTGAGAAGTTTTCACCTTTTCCGCCATCAAATTCAACACCATCGATAGAACCAACAAAGTCAATAACAACAGTATCGCCGTTTTCAGCAGCAGCTTCCTTGATAACCAATTCAGCCAGGTTGTTGCGTTCGCGTTCGATACGCTCTTCAACATCAGCGTCAGTTACTTCTTTTTCTACATCAACTGATACTTCAAGGTTTTTGTAGTCACCCAATTTTACTTCAGGTTTTGTAACGACTTCAGCAGTGATAACCCAGTCTTGACCTTTTTCCATTGAAGTTACGTCAATTTTTGGTTGGGCAACCACTTCAAGACCAGCTTCTTTTACAGCTGCTTCATAAGCGTTTGGCAAAAGAGCGTTCATAACGTCTTGGTAAAGTGATTCTTCACCAAATTTTTTATCGAAGATAGGACGTGGAAGGTGACCTTTACGGAAACCTGGAACATTAAGAGATTTCTTCACTGACTTGAAGACACGGTCCAATTCTGGTTTGATTTGGTCTTGAGAGATAGTGAAAGTCAAGACACCACGGTTTGTTTCTTTGTTTTCAAATGATACAGACATTCTGTCATTTCTCCTTAAAATTTTTTAAATACAGTCTATTATAACATTTTCTATAAATAAAATCTAGACTAATGCAGCCAATTATAGACAACAAGCCTTTTTGCTAACTAAATGAAAGTTCTATAATGAAGTTAGCCACCCAGCCCTCCTAAAAATTAGATGTTTTAACTAGCTGATAGCTAGCCCTCGATTTCATTTGATAAGAGGCTTGATGCTGTTAGGCTGACAAGCCAAGGCTAAGATTAGCCTTGGTTTAGCTGACAAAACTGCTTCAAGGGTTCCTCTTGTCAAATGAAAGCAAAATAATTGCCCTCAATCTCACCATTTTTTTTGGGACATAATCACTTTCGATTGACAGTTTGTTCTACACTTTCAAGGATGGAATAGACAGCAAAAAGAACCCTGCTTTTCTGAAAAAGAGGTCTCCTTGCTAAGTTTAATTTACATAAATAGCCAGTGTTTGATAGGGTTTTAGTAGAATTTTCTCAGACACTTCTGCATCTTCATAGTTTGAAATCAAAATCTGTCCATTTTGGTAGACTGCTGGCAAGTCGATTTCCACTTCTTTAGCATAAAAGTTATTGAGCACTAGTAACTTTTGTTCCTCAAACTGGCGTTCAAAAGCGTAGACTTGTTTGCTATCTTCAAAGGCTGGTTTGTAACTTCCTTCTGAAATGATTGGCATTTCCTTACGCAGTCGAATCAAGTCTTGATAGAAGGTAAAAATCGGACCCTGGATTTCATTTTCTACATTGATGTCTTTATAGGATTTACCAGCTTTCAACCAAGGAGTGCCTGTTGAAAATCCTGCATTTTCCGAAGCATCCCACTGCATGGGAATGCGTGAATTATCACGCGACTTAGCTTGAATAATCTGGAAGGCTTCTTGCTGACTCTTTCCTTCTTCTAGGAGCATCTGATAGGCATTAAGCGATTCGACATCCACGTAATCAGCCATAGAATCATAGTCTGGGTCAATCATCCCGATTTCCTCACCCATGTAGATATAAGGTGTCCCACGTGACAGGTGAATGCTGGCTGCTAGCATAGTGGCTCCTTCCTTGAGGAAGTTTTGAATATCGACAAAACGGTTCAAGGCACGTGGTTGATCGTGATTGTTCCAAAAGAGGGCACTCCAACCGTCTTTATCACTCATTTCCTTACCCCAACTATGGTAAAGACTCTTCAACTCTTCAAAATCAAAGGGAGCCAAGGTCCACTTTTGTCCATCCTTATAGTCCACCTTGAGGTGATGAAAATTAAAGGTCATGGATAATTCCTGACGATCAGGCGACGAATAGAGGACACAGTTGTCCATGGTGGTAGAAGACATTTCCCCAACTGTCATAAAGCTATCGTCAGATCCAAAAGTGGCTTGGTTCATCATACGCAAATAGTTATGAACGATGGGTTTGTCTGTATAAGCTGGCTTCCCTTCATTTTCAGGACAGTCCACTGAAACCTCGTCCTTACCGATCAAATTGATCACATCAAATCGAAAACCTTTGACACCCTTGTCGCGCCAGAAATTAACAACCTTGAAAAGCTCCTTACGGACATTGGGATTGCGCCAGTTAAGGTCAGCCTGGGTCTCATCAAATAGGTGAAGATAGTATTTCCCAGTATCCCCGAAAGGCGCCCATGCAGAACCACCAAACTTAGACTGCCAATCTGTTGGTTGGTCTTGGATGAAGAAAAAGTCTTGATAATACTTATCACCAGCTAGGGCTTTCTGAAACCATTCATGCTCTGTCGAACAATGATTAAGTACCATGTCCAGCATAAAGTCAATCTTGTGCTCTTTACCGACACACACCATTTCCTCAAAATCAGCCATATCACCAAAAAGAGGATCCACTGCCATATAATCTGAAATATCGTAACCATTATCCCGTTGAGGGCTTGGATAGAATGGATTGAGCCAGACCATATCCACACCTAGTTTGGCTAAATAGGGAATTTTTTCGATAATCCCACGGAAATCCCCAATACCGTTTTCAGTGGTGTCTTTGTAAGATTTTGGATAGATTTGATAGGCTACTTTTCCTTTATCAAGTGTCATCTGTTTCTCCTTTTCTGATAAAAGGGAGGAAGCAGTCTTCCGTCCCTATTTGTGCTATTTCAATTATACTCAATGAAAATCAAAGAACAAACTAGGAAGCTAGCCACAGGTTGCTCAAAACACTATTTTGAGGTTGCAGATAGAGCTGACGTGGTTTGAAGAGATTTTCGAAGAGTATAAAACAAAAAACCGCCTAGATAATACCTAAACGGGTACTTGAAATAACCTAACAAGTTACAACTTAGCTAGTCCATTTAGATATTCATCTATATGGACCACAATCAAAAATCTTAGCCACATAGATACAAACAAATTGCTTGAACTGTTTGCATCCATGGTGACATGTCTACAAACACTATCTAAAGTAGCTAAAGTAAAAGTTTTGATTCATCGTTACAGCTTGTCTCTTATTCATTTCTTTTTCTGCTTTCTTTTTTGATGTTTCCTATCTTACCACCTTTTTCATTAGCTGTCAAGAATATTTCAGAATATTTTAAAATTTTTCGAAAATTCTTTCAGTACGCTTTCAAAGATTTTCAAATCAGTCCAACAAAAAAAGGTTTATAATTTCGGCTCTATAATATTTGTAGTGGGTAAATCCCCTATAGATATTATGGAGCCTATTTTGTGTAGAAAAAAAGTCCCATATCATCTATAATGAAAAGCGACAAAATAACTCATTAGAAAGAATCATATGGAACAATTACATTTTATCACAAAACTACTCGATATCAAAGACCCTAATATCCAGATTCTAGACATCATCAATAAGGATACACACAAGGAACTCATCGCCAAACTGGACTATGAAGCTCCATCTTGCCCTGAGTGCGGAAGTCAAATGAAGAAATATGACTTTCAAAAACCTTCTAAAATTCCTTATCTTGAAACGACTGGTATGCCTACTAGAATTCTCCTTAGAAAGCGTCGTTTCAAGTGCTATTATTGTTCTAAAATGATGGTCGCTGAAACTTCTATCGTCAAGAAAAATGACCAAATCCCTCGTATTATCAATCAAAAAATTGCGCAAAAGTTGATTGAAAAGACTTCTATGACCGATATTGCCCATCAGCTGGCCATTTCAACTTCAACTGTCATTCGAAAGCTCAATGACTTCCACTTTGAGTGTAATGTTAGAAATCTGCCTGAGATTATGTCTTGGGACGTTGAAACAGTCCGGGGAGTGACTGTTTCAATCGGGAGATGGAGATGAGTTTCATTGCTCAGGACTTTGATAAGCTCAATATCATCACTGTTCTTGAGGGTAGAACACAAGCCGTCATTCGAGATCACTTTCTTAAATATGATAGGGTCGTCCGATGTCGAGTGAAAATTATTACTATGGATATGTTTAGTCCTTATTATGACTTAGCTAGGCGACTTTTTCCAAACGCTAAAATCGTTCTGGATCGCTTTCACATTGTGCAACATCTTAGCCGTGCTATGAGTCGTGTCCGTGTCCAAATTATGAATCAGTTTGAACGAAAATCCCATGAATACAAGGCTATTAAACGCTACTGGAAACTCATTCAACAGGATAGTCGTAAACTCAGCGATAAACGTTTTTATCGCCCTACTTTTCGTATGCACTTAACCAATAAAGAGATTCTTAACAAGCTTTTGAGCTATTCAGAAGACTTGAAACACCACTACAATCTCTATCAGCTCTTACTTTTTCACTTCCAGAACAAGGAGCCAGACAAATTTTTCGAACTTATTGAGGACAATCTAAAGCAGGTTCATCCTCTTTTTCAGACTGTCTTTAAAACCTTTCTAAAGGATAAAGAAAAGATTGTCAATGCCCTTCAACTACACTATTCTAACGCAAAATTGGAAGCCACTAATAATCTCATTAAGCTTATCAAACGAAATGCCTTTGGATTTCGGAACTTTGAAAACTTCAAAAAACGGATTTTTATCGCTCTGAACATCAAAAAAGAAAGGACGAAATTTGTCCTTTCTCGAGCTTAGCTGACTTCAACCCACTACAGTTGACAAAGAGCCATAATTTCCATAAAAGTTGACATGGAAATTATAAAACCATTACTAGTTTAGTCCTTTTTGATAACGTGCCAATTCGGCTTGGTTGGCCCAAACATAGTGACCTGGACGGATTTCAACCATGGATGGTTTATCAGTCTCATAGTCGTGTTGACTTGGGTCGTAAACCTTCAAGACCTTCTTACGTTCCAAGATTGGGTCTGGAATTGGTACCGCTGAAAGCAAGGCTTGAGTATATGGGTGAATTGGATTGTTAAACAATTCTTCTGTCTCTGCAACCTCTACAATAACACCCTTGTAAATAACTGCGATACGATCTGAAATAAAACGAACAACCGACAAGTCATGGGCGATAAAGAGATAGGTCAAGCCAAGTTCTTTTTGGAATTTTTTGAGCAAGTTCAAGACTTGGGCACGCACAGAAACGTCCAAGGCTGAAATTGGTTCATCCGCAATAACAAAGTCTGGTTGCATGACCAAGGCACGGGCAATACCGATACGTTGACGTTGACCACCTGAAAACTCATGAGGGTAACGAGTCAAATGCTCAGCAAGAAGACCTACTTCACGGATAATATTTTGAACTTTCTCTTTACGTTCTTCTTCATCCTTAAATAAACGGTGATTGTAAAGACCTTCAGAAATAATATAATCAACAGTCGCACGTTCATTCAAACTTGCGGCAGGGTCTTGGAAAATCATCTGGATTCGACGAATCAATTCCGCAGCTTGTTCACGCGATTTCTTACCATTAATCTTTTGACCCTCAAAAATGATATCTCCATTACTTGTATCATTTAGACCGATGATAGCACGACCAATAGTTGTTTTCCCACTACCTGACTCACCAACAAGCGAGAACGTTTCTCCCTTGTTGATAAAGAAGTTAGCATTTTTAACCGCGACAAACTTCTTACTTCCTTCACCGAAGGAAATTTCTAAATCTTTAATTTCTACTAATTTTTCAGACATTTCCTTCCTCCTAGTCAGCCAGATGGGCAAATCCCATTTTTTCACGGATCTTATCATGGAGATTTGCAATCACAGCTGGTTTTTCTACTTTTGGAGCATCCTCATGAAGTAGCCAAGTTTTAGCCCAATGTGTCTCTGATACTGAGAATTGAGGAGCTTTTTGTTCGAAGTCAATCTGCATTGCATAGTCAGAACGCAAGGCAAAGGCATCCCCTTTCAAGTCAGTATAAAGTGACGGAGGTGTTCCTGGGATTGAGTAAAGATCCCCTTTATCATCAGCAAGCTGAGGCAAGCTAGACAAGAGACTCCATGTATATGGATGGCAAGCGTCATAGAAGACTTCCTCAACAGTTCCATACTCAACGATTTCTCCTGCATACATAACCGCTACCTTATCCGCAATACTTGCTACCACACCAAGGTCGTGAGTGATAAAGATTGTTGTGAAATGATACTCGTTTTGTAAAGATTTTAGCAAATCAATAATCTGAGCTTGAATGGTTACATCCAAGGCAGTTGTTGGCTCATCACAGATCAAGACATCAGGTCGGCAGGCAAGGGCAATCGCAATAACGATACGTTGACGCATTCCTCCAGAATATTGGAATGGGTATTCATCAAAACGTCTATCTGCGTCTGGGATTCCAACTTTATTCATGTAGTCAATGGCCAATTCTTTTGCTTCCTTGGCTGTTTTTCCTTGGTGTTTTACAATAACTTCTGTAATCTGGCTACCAATTGTTTTAATGGGGTCCAAACTAGTCATTGGATCCTGGAAGATAGTCGCAATCTTAGCACCACGAATTTGTTCCCAATCCTTGTGAGAAGATAGATTTGTCAAATCCTGACCATGGTAGTCAATACTACCTTGGGCAATGCGACCATTTTCTTCGAGCATACCTGTGAAGGTCTTTGTCAAAACAGATTTTCCTGATCCTGACTCACCTACCAAGGCTAATACTTCTCCTTCAACTAGTTCAAGGGAAACGCCGCGAATGGCTGTCAATACTTTGTCACGAACGTCAAATTCCACGACAATATCGCGAGCAGTCAAAATTACATTTTTTTCTTTTGTCATTTCTACTCCTATCTATGTGTACGTGGATCACTAGCATCCGCTAAGTTTTGACCAACTACGAAAAGGGACAAGGATACCAAAACAAGGGTTGTCAATGGAATCCAGAACAAGTAAGCATTGGTTGTTACGTTTTGTGAATAATCCGAAATCAAACGACCCAAACTTGGCACGGTAATCGGTAATCCTAGACCGAAGAAAGACAAGAAGGCTTCGTATGAGATAAAGCTTGGAAGCATTTGAGTCATCGTTGTCACAATAACAGATACCAATTGTGGCATAATGTTTTTGGCAACAATCTTCAAGGTTGGTGTTCCCAAAGTACGTGACGCCAAGTTGTATTCCAAATCACGGTAACGCAAGATTTGCACACGGATCATGAAGGCAATCCCAATCCATGTCGTCACACTCATAGCAAAAATCAGATTCCAGAATCCAGCTCCGATTGAGTAAGTCAAGACAATGACAATCAAAAGAGATGGGATGTTTGAGATGACGTTATAAACTTCCATCATGACACGGTCAACTGATTTTGAAATTCCCCAAATACCACCGACAAAAACACCGATAACCAAGTTAATCACTGTCGCAATCACAGAAATAAGGATAGAGTTACGAGCTCCAAACCAGACACCGTCAAAGAGTGATTTACCGTTACTGTCTGTACCGAACCAATGCTCAGCATTTGGCTTGATATAACGAGCACTAAAGTCGTTTACCTTGCTGACATCATTGAAATCAAACTTAGAAAACATTGGGTAGATGAAACTCATCAAAATGATGGCTACCAAGATTCCCAACATGACTACAGTTGATTTTTTCTTCATAAATTGTCTAAACACTGATTTCCAGTAAGAATATGCTGGCGCATCAATAGTTTCAGAGGCAAAATCGTCACGTTTTATAAACTGAAATTTTTCTTTATCGATTGTAGACATTATTTGCCTCCTTTCTCAGTCAATTTAATACGTGGGTCAATAATAGTCATCCAAATATCTCCCAAAAGACGTGAGAAGATAGAAATACATGTAAAGATGAAGACAAGACCAACGACCATAGAGTTATTAGATGCTTTTACAGAGTCAATCAACATTTTACCCATACCTGGGAAGGCGAAGACTGTTTCAGTAAGGGTTGCACCACCGATAACCCCAATAATAGCACCAGGAATTCCTGAAACCAGCGGAACCATGGCATTTTTAAAGATGTGTTTGTTTGAAATTTCTTTTTCAGACAAACCTTTTGCACGAGCGAAACGAACAAAGTCTTGAGATTGCAAGTCAATCATGTAACGACGAATCCAAATAGCTGTACCAGGAGCACCCAACAAACCAAGGATGACTGCTGGTAAAACGTAAGAACGCCAATCTCCAGCTCCCAAGATAGGGAACGAATCTGGAAGACCAATAGATGATCCAATCAATCGAACGATGTAAACCAAGGCAATGGTTGGAAGAGCAAGCAAGAAGGTCAAAGCCCCTGTTGAGAAGCTATCAATCCAAGTGTTCTTGAAACGAGCCATGGCTGAACCAAGTGGCACTGCAATCGCATAAGAAATCACCAAACCAATCAAACCAGTAATAGCAGAGCTGACAATCATAGATGGATATTGGTAATTACTTTCAGTCGCTGTATAAGGATCATCTTTCCCATAGCTAGCTACTTCACGAGAGTCAGCCTGACTAGGTGACTTGTAGGTTCTTGAGTAAATATTTACAGAAGACGTTTTCTTACCTGTTGGGAACTGAACTTGGGCAGTTTTGGTTTGTCCTTGACCTTGAGTAATAACCTGAAGAACTGGTGTATTAGCATAGGTTGGGTAAGAGTCACCTAAATTCAAGTTCACAAAGTTTTGATGAACAAATGGGAACTGACTGTTAAAGTATAAGAGATATTTATGTTTAGTTCCTGAACCGACCAATGACCATCCGATAGCTGGATCATTTTCAAAACGAAGGTAGCGTTTCAAGTCTGGATTTTCAGGGTCTTGGATTTTATTTGTATGGTCAATGTCAATCAAGTTAGCATAGAAGTGAAAAACACGTTCAAAAATGGGGATTTCACGACTAGCATAGAATTGACCACTTTCAGTAAATTCTCCCAAGGTCCAACCATGACCTAATTGATTGATGTACTTTTCATAAATAGCTTTATTGGTCGCATTTGCTTCTACTGTTACAGAAGAATCCATGCTACTTGCCTTTTCTTGCAACTCTTTAGTATCGTAATACTCAATGTAGCCCATACGCTCAAACACAGTATTTTCATAGTTATCACGTTTATCAGCCGTTGTCGCAATTTTATTATAGTTAGGATCCTGCTTGAAAATCAATTTTCGAGGAACCAAGGTATAGATAATCGTGTAGGTCAAAGTCGTCACTAAGAAAATCGAAACCAATGACCGCAAAACACGCATAAAAATATATTTTTTCATATTATTTCCTTTAAAAATCCCAAAAGAACCTTCTCCTCATGGAGAGAAAGTTCTATTAGAAATTATTTACTTCACATGACTTGCCAATTCTTTTTGAGCTTTCTCATTTGATTCAGCTTTTTCTTTCAACCATTTTTCACGAGCTTTTTCATACTCTTTCTTAGTCACCGCTTTATCTTGCAATTTCAAATATTTGAAGTAAACATCTGACCCCTTAGAGCCTGTTTGCGCAGAAGCTCTAGTAAATGGAACAACTCGTGAAAGCACCGGTGCTGCACCAGAAGAAGCCATAGCAGGAATAAAGAGAGAACTATCAGTCAACCATGCTTGAGCCGCTGCATATTTTTCATAACGGACATTCAAGTCGCTTGTCTCTTTGGCAGCTTCATCAACCAATTTATCGTATTCTTTCAAACCAACTTGAACTACTGAAGGGCTATTTGGATTATCAAATCCTAAATATGTTTTTGTAGTTTCACTGCTAGTTGTTTTTAAAATATCCAAGTAAGTAGATGGGTCTTGATAGTCTGGTCCCCATGTAACTCCTCCCGATACATCCCAATCCTCAGATGAAGCATTGGCAGCATAGTAAGTAATATTAAGGAATTCATCACTTGTCATTTGTTGAATATCGACAACGACATTTTCAACACCAAGAACTGTTTCTACAGATTGTTTAAAGGACTGAATACGGGCGATGTAGCCTTTTGATGCTTGGTCTACTGGAACATCCAGATGAATAGGAAACTGAACGCCATCTGCTTCTAAAGCTTTCTTAGCTTTCGCAAACTCTGCCTTGGCCTTGTCAGCATTGAATAAACCATCCTGCCCATCAGCTAAATTCACACCTTTCCACTCATCTCCATAAGCAGGAAGTTGAGCAGCGACTAAATCACCAAAGGTCTTCTCACCAACTGAAACAAAGTCTGGTTTTACAAATAGATTACGAACTGCTAAAGCTGCTCCATCTTTACCATTGATTTGAGCTGAGTAAGCTGAGCGATCAAGAGCAAAATTCAAGGCTTGACGGAAATCTTTGTTAAGCAATGCCTTCTTAGTAGCTGCTTTCTCTGAATCTGTAGTTTTAGAAGTATAGTTGTAACTTTGGCGATCAATATTCACACCCAGACCAGCAATCCCAGAGCCTGGTTGTGTATAATAGATATTGTCCTTGTATTTTTCTGCAACCTTAGAATAGTTGGAGCTGGTAGGGAAAAGACGGGCATAACTATAAGCTCCACTAGTGAAGTTACGCTCTAGCGACTCCTGATCTGAGCCATCATAGTAAGCCAGATTTATAGTATCTAGGTGGACGTTTTCTTTGTCCCAATATTGTTCATTTTTTACAAACTCTACAGAAGATTTTGCAGTCAACCCTTTCAACAAGAATGGCCCATTATAAAGCAAGGATGTCGGATCTGTTGGTTTAGCAAAATCGCTTCCTTTTGATGTTTCGAATTCTTCATTCAGAGGCCAGAAAATAGAATAGGTCAACTTAGAGTTCCAGAACGGTTCAGGCTGGTTCAAAGTGTATTGTAACGTATAATCATCAACCGCCTTGACACCAACTGTTGAAAAATCTGTTGAAGTTCCTGATAGATAATCTGCCAAGCCTTTAACCGAGTTTTCAGCTAGATACATAGCTTCTGATTTTTTATCTGCTGCGTGTTTTAAGCCGTTCACGAAATCTTTAGCCGTCACCTCTGCATATTCTTCTCCATCAGAGGTAAACCATTTAACCCCTTTACGAATCTTATAAGTGTAGGTCAAACCATCCTTAGAGACTTCCCAATCCTCTGCAACTGCAGGAGCAAGATTACCGTAATTATCGTTAGTGAATAAACCATCAATCCCATTTGAAGTCACTACTGTTGTACTATTTTTACTTGAAATCAGGTAGTCCAAGGTTTCTGGGTCTGCTGTATAAACATAGCCATAAGCTTTAGGGGCTGATGAATCAGATGATTTTGAAGAACTGCATGCTGCAAGTACACCTGCTGCTAATAAAACAAGACCTGCTGTAGCAAATACACGATTTTTTTTCATTTTCTACTCCTCTGTTTATGTGAATTATAGATTGACGACCATTATATCATATTATCCATTAAAAATCAAACAAATTTTCAGAATATTTAGGCTTGTTGGCACAAATTTTTCATTTTTTTTGAATATATGATTCAAATTGTCGTTCGAAGTGTCAAAGACTACAGTGAAAATAGGAAATTTGACGCAGAAACTTTGGAGCTTAGGAAGACATACAGTAAAATAAAATACGGACGGAACAATGTGATTTTGGAATTCAAATTAAATTATAACAATATTAGACTTCCTGCAAAAGAGGATATAGCTTCATGAGTCCTTGATAACCATTGTCAGCCAAGATTTTACCAGCTTGTCCGATATTTCTGCGACTCGTTTTGAACAACTTCATATCATGACAATAGTTCACAGCGATATCCAAAGAAACAATTCTCCCTTGACTTGTGACAATCGCTTGAGCCTTCATAGCGTGGCATTTCTTTTTATAGTCATTTAGTTTT